>NZ_JACEGK010000009.1:0-37674 GCF_056859195.1 Streptomyces sp. NH27 | reverse complement strand
GCTCGACGGCATTTCGGCCTGGCCGGCCGCCGACACGCCGGCCGGGCCCTTCCGGCTGGTCCCGGTCGACCTCGGCCGCGACCTCGCGGGGCTCACTCTGTGGATGAACGATCCGGCAGTCGCGGAGTTCTGGGAGTTGGCCGGCGAGCAGGGGGTCACCGAAGCCCATGTCCGAGCCCAACTCGACGGCGACGGCCGCAGCGTGCCCTGCCTCGGTGTGCTCGACGGCACCGCGATGAGCTACTGGGAGGTCTACCGCGCCGACCTCGACCCGATCGCCCGCTACTACCCGGCCCGGCCGCACGACACCGGTGTCCACCTGCTCATCGGCGGTGTTGCCGACCGCGCCCGTGGCCTGGGCGGCACTTTGCTGCGGGCGGTCTCCGACCTGGTCCTCGACCACCGCCCCGCCTGCGGCCGGGTGATCGCCGAACCGGACCTGCGCAACACCCCCTCTGTGGCGGCCTTCCTCGCCGCCGGCTTCCGGCTCTCCGCCGAGGTCGAACTGCCGGGGAAGCGCGCCGCTCTGATGATCCGCGACCGCGCCCTGCGCCATCGCGTCTGACGCTGTGCCCGACCGCGCCCGACCGCGCCCGACCGCGCCCGACCGCGCCCGACCGCGCCCGACCGCGCCCGGCGGTGTCCGACGTGTCCGATCGCGACCGGCCACCGCCGAGCACGCCCGACCGCGACGGTCGTGTCCGACCTGCAGCGGCCGCCTTGCCCGCAGTCCTTCCGTCCCGTCCGCAGGAGTCCACCGTGACGACCCCATCCCCGATCGAGTCCGGCGCCGCCTGGGAGCGCGCGGCCAGGCGGCTGCTCGCCAAGATGCTCGCCGAGTTCGCCTACGAACACGTGATCGCGCCGCAGCCCGACCCCGCGTCCGGCCACGACGCGTACCGGGTCGACCTCGCGCCCGACGTCACCTACCGTTTCCGTGCGCGCCGTGGCTCGTACGGGAGTTGGTACGTGGATGCGGGCAGCATCACCCCGACCGGCGACCCGCTGCACTTCCTCGCGCACGGACACGACACCGTGCTCGGGCTCAGCGGTGACACCACAGGCCACCTGATCAGGGAACTGCTCGCCACGCTGCGCGCCGATGTGCGACTCGACGCCACCGCGCTCCCGGCAGCCGAACTGGCCGACCTCGACTACGCCGAGCTCGAAGGGCACCAGACCGGCCACCCATGGCTCGTGGCCAACAAGGGTCGTATCGGATTCTCGGACGCCGACGCGGCGCACTGGGCGCCCGAGGCCCGTAGACGCCACCAACTGCCGTGGATCGCAGTCCACCGCGACCTCGCCGAATACCGGGGAACCGGCACCCTGAACACCTCCGACCCGCTCTACGCCGAGGAACTCGCGCCTGAGATCCTCGACACCTTCCACCACACCATCGCCGACCACGGCCGCGCCCCCGCCGACTACCTGCTGCTGCCCGTCCACCCCTGGCAGTGGGAACAGGTCGTCGCCCCACTCTTCGCACCCGCGATCGCCGACGGATCCATCATCCACCTCACCACCGACAACGACCTGCGGCTGCCGCAGCAATCGATCCGCACGTTCCTCAACACCAGCCGCCCGCACCGCCGAACGGTCAAACTCCCGCTGTCGGTGCTGAACACCCTGGTCTGGCGGGGGCTGCCGACCGAACGCACGCTGGCGGCCCCCGCGGTCACAGGCTGGGTGCACACGCTGCGCGACCACGACCGGTTCCTGCGCGACGAGGCCCGGGTGATCCTGCTCGGTGAGGTGGCGTCCGTCACCGTCGCCCATCCTCAATACGACAAGATGCCCACGGTCCCCTATCAGTACCGCGAGCTGCTCGGCTGTATCTGGCGCGAACCGCTGACCGCGTACCTCGCTCCCGGCGAGCGCGCCCGCACACTCGCCGCGCTGCTGCACACCGACCCGGCAGGCCGCGCCTTCACCGCCGAACTCGTCGCTCGTTCCGGGCTTTCCCCGCAGGTGTGGCTACGACACCTCTTCGCCGCGCTTCTCCCTCCATTGCTGCACTTCCTCTACCGTTACGGCACCGTCTTCTCCCCGCACGGCGAGAACGCGATCGTCGTCTACGACGAGCACGACATTCCGGTGCGGCTGGCGGTCAAGGATTTCGTCGACGACGTGAACGTCTCCGCGCAGCCGCTGCCGGAACACGACACCATGCCGGCGGACGTCCGCGCCGTGCTGCTGACCGAGTCGCCCGAATTCCTCACCCAGTTCATCCACTCGGGTCTGTTCATCGGCGTGTTCCGCTATCTCGCGCCGCTGTGCGAGCAGCAACTCGGCGTTCCCGAAACCGAGTTCTGGACGCTGGTACGGGAGGAGATCGTCCGCCACCAGGAGCGCTTCCCCGAACTCAAGGAGCGGTTCGCGCTGTTCGACCTGTTCGCCCCGCGGATCGCCCGGCTCTGCCTGAATCGCAACCGCCTGCACCTCGACGGCTACCGCGATCGGGCCAACCGCCCGCACGCCGCCGTGCACGGGACCGTGGCCAACCCGCTCTGCGGGCCCTGAACGCGCCGCCCGGCCGCGGTCTGGCACCCTGAGCGCGTCGCCGGTCGAAGACGCCTCGCCGGGCGCCGCTACGATCTGTCCGACGACGGCTGAGCCGAGGGGCGGCCCGACGGTGGGAGTGGGATGGGCGAGGAGACTGGCGGCGGGGTGTGCCCGGAGTGCGGCACCACAGGCGCCCATCCCGGGCAACTGGTCTGCCGGGGTTGCTACGTGCCCTTCGCGCTGATGGCACCCGCTCTCCGTGCGGACTCGACGGACCCTACGGACCCGGTGGAGACCGCGCAGCCCGTCGACGCGCGCCCGGCGGCCGACCCGCACCCCGAGCACACCCGCGTCATCGGCCGCCTCCCGAACACCGAAGCGGGCAGCGCCGAGACCCGCAGGGACGGCCCGTCGCGCGCCCTGCAGCTGAGTTTCCCGGGCGGCCAGGTCGTCGCGGTCGAACCCGGCCGGCACATCCGGCTGGGCCGCGAGCGGCGTCTGTGCCCGGCGGTCGGCTTTCTCGCCGCCCACGACAACCTGTCCCGCCTGCACGCCACCGTCAGGGTCGAGCCGGACGGCTCCGCGTCCATCACCGACGAGGGCTCCACGAACGGCACATACCTGCACGGCTACCGGCTTCCGCCCAACGACCCCGCCGTCCTGAACCCGGGTGACGTCATACGGCTCGCCGCCGACGTCACCGTTCGGGTGCTGCCCTGACCGCCGCATAGGAGGCGACGCACCGGGCGAGCGGGTGCTCGGCACCCAAGGCGGCGGACGTGTCGCGCGCCAGCTCCACGAAGCGCCTGGCCACCGAGGAGGCGCCGTGGAGTCCCTCCAGCGCACGCGCCCGGCCGAAGAGCGCCGCGAAGGACGCCGGCGCCCTCTCGGCATCCTGCCGGGCCAGTTGCTGGAGCGCCTGCCAGTACCGCCGGTCGGCGTCGGCGAAACGGCCGGTCGTCAGCAGCCCCTCGCCCTCCTCCAGCAGCGCCCACACCACATGCCGCGTCCCGCGGTCCAACGCCGTCGGCGTACGCGGTACGCGGTCCGGGCGCTCCAACCCCCGCAGCCGCACCGCCACCTCGCCCGCCGTCGACGGCCGGTCCGCGGGGTCCTTGGCGAGCAGTTCGTGCACCAGGTGCGCGAGGCCGGCCGGCACCTCGGGCCTGCGCCGCTCGATCCGCTCGGGCGTCTCGTGCACATGCGCGTACGCGTACCCGACGACGTTGCCCGCGGAGAACGGCGGGCCCTCGGCGAGAAGCGCGTACAGCACGCAGCCGAGGGAGTACAGGTCGGACTGCGCGGTGACCTCCCGGCCATGCGCCTGCTCGGGCGACAGGTAGGGCGGAGAGCCCAGCACGGCCTGCGGGTCCGTGTACCGGGCGCGCTGCGGGTCGCGCTGGGCCACCAGGCCGAAGTCGCAGATTTTGACGGTGCCGTCAGGCAGCAGCATCAGGTTCTCCGGCTTGATGTCCCGGTGCACGAGGCTGTGCTCGTGGGCGTGTTGCAGACCTGCGGCGATCTGGGCGCCGTAGGCGAGGACATCGGCGATCGGGAGGCTACCCCGTTCCAGCAGCACCTCGCCGAAGTCCTGTCCGGACAGCACTTCCATCACGAGGAACGGGCGGCCGTCGTGCTCGCCCGCGTCATGGATGGTCGCCACGTTGGGGTGGCTGAGCGCAGCGGCGGCGACGGCCTCGCGGCGAAACCTGCCCTGGCGCTCGTTGCGCTCGCCCTCGGCCCACTCGGCGCGCAGGGTCAGTACCTTTACTGCCACCCGGCGTCCCAAACCTTGGTCGACGGCCGCGTACACCTGCCCGAAGCCTCCGCCGCCCAACCGCTCTTCCAGCCGGTAGCGGCCGCTGAGCAGCGTCCCGGCCCCGATCCGGTCCGACGGCCCGCTCATCCCGCCCACTGCGCCTCCACTCACTCGCGCGACCTCCACTCGCGTACGCCGTTGCCGTGCAGGCCGTTCACTCGTGCGCCGGCGACTCGTCAGCCATGCGCCACAGGTCGGACGGCAGACCCACCATCGTGGGGTCCGCGGCCGCGGCGGTCCGCTGCGGTCCGACCGTACCGTCCGTCGCGTCGTCCTCGAACACGAACTGGCGCCCGCTGGGCAGCAGTTCCAGGCGCTCGTGCAGCACGATCGCGTCCCCGCGGCGCAACTGCCAACGCGTGCCGTGGAACAGCGGCAGCAACTCGTCGCCGGCCGGGCGACGGCGGCGGACTCGGGTGCCGTTGGCGCTGCGCTCGTCGACGACGGTCAGGCCGGTCCCGTCGTACTCCAGCACCACATGCGTGCGGCTGACCGACTCCACCGCCTTGTCGTCGATCCAGGCGCCGAGGGCGACCCCGCCGCCCGCGGGGGCCCGGCCGACCGCCAGCGGCTTGCCCGCCGTCACCATGAAGCGGCCGCGGACCGTGCCGTCCATGACCACCTTCATCTGCGCGCGGCGCGGCCGCGGCCCGGCGTCGGCCAGCGGCAGGCCGTGGGTGGGGCACAGCACCCGCTTGCCCCGGCGGCGGGGGAGCGCGGCGCCAGGGTGTTCGCCCGCCCCGAACAGTGGGCAGTCCGCGTGCGGGCAGCGCCAGTCCCGGCTGAGCACATCACGGTGCGCCGACGGCGCCCAGCGCCTGAGCACCCCTGCCTCCAACAGCAGGCCCTCCTCCTCCTTGCGCGAGATCTGCCACTCCGGGGGCACCGGCATGATCCGAGGGCGCACCACCAGCACCCCGTCCGGGCCGAGCGGGCGCAGGAAGTGGTCCCGGTCGCCCGGAATCCACGGGTAGGCGCGGTGGAAGTCGAGGAAGTTGTCCGCGCTGACCACTTGCAGTTCGAGTGTGTCGGCGAGCTCCAGGATGCGGTCGTCGGCCCTCGGCAGGACTTCCAGCATCCGGTCGCGGTACCAGCGGTCCAGGCACTCGCGCTCCGGCGGCGTCAGGCGGCTGTCGGTCAACAACGAGCGGTCCGTGATCGGGTAGACCTGCACCGAGGGGTCGTGGGCGAACTCCGCCAACGCGTCGAGCAGCGCCTCGAAGCGGCTCAGGTCCGCTGCTCCGGCACCGCCGAGGGCCGGTTCGCGTACGACGTTCGCCACGTCGATCACGTACTCCGCGGCCGAGGCATCAAGCGTCAAGCGGCTCTCGCACTGCATATGACCAGAAGCTAGCACCGCCCGACCGTGACGGTCCCGTGAATGTCCGGGTGGTGACCGGACCGGCCGGACCCGGACCGCGCTGTCGGTGCGGCGCCGTAGGCTGGCCCTCCTATGACTGCCACCACCCCACCCGCCCTCACCGACCTGCTGCATGCCGCCGTCACCGCCGTCGGCGGGGTGGAGCGGGAAGGCCAGGTCGCCATGGCCGAAGCCGTACAGGCCGCCGTGGAAGACCAGTCCCATCTGCTCGTGCAGGCCGGCACCGGCACCGGCAAATCGCTCGGCTACCTGGTGCCCGCCCTGGCACACGGCGAGCCCGTGGTGGTGGCCACCGCCACCCTTGCCCTCCAGCGCCAGCTGGTGGAGCGCGACCTGCCGCGGACGGTCCAGGCGCTGAAGCCGCTGCTGCGCCGCGAACCGCAGTACGCGATGCTCAAGGGCCGCTCCAACTACCTGTGCCTGCACCGCCTGCACGAAGGCGTGCCGCAGGACGACGAAGACGGCCTCTTCGACCCGTTCGAGGCCGCGGCGCCGACCAGCAGGCTCGGCAAGGACCTGCTGCGGCTGCGCGACTGGGCCGACGAGACCGAGACCGGCGACCGGGACGGGCTCAGCCCCGGGGTCTCCGACCGCGCCTGGAGCCAGGTCTCGGTCACCTCGCGTGAGTGCCTGGGCGCCACCAAGTGCGCATATGGTGCCGAGTGCTTCGCCGAGGCAGCCCGCGAGCGGGCCAAACTCGCCGAGGTCATCGTCACCAACCACGCCCTGCTGGCCATCGACGCCATCGAGGGCGCCCCGGTGCTGCCGAGCCACGAGGTGCTGATCGTCGACGAGGCTCATGAACTGGTCTCACGCGTCACAGGAGCCGCCACCGGCGAGCTGAGCCCCATCGGTGTGAACCGCGCCGTCAAGCGTGCCGCCAAACTCGTCAACGAGAAGGCCGCGGACGCCCTCCTGAGTGCCGGGGAGGGTTTCGAGCGGGTGATGGAGCTGGCCCTGCCCGGGCGGCTGGAGGAGATCCCCGAGGACCTCTCGTACGTGCTCGCAGCGCTCCGCGACGCGTGCCGGCTGGTGATCACGGCGCTCGGCGAGACCCGGGACAAGTCTGTGCAGGACGAGGATGTGATCCGCAAGCAGGCTCTCGCCTCCGTCGAGCATGTCCACGAGGTCGCCGAACGCCTGGTGCAGGGCTCGGAGTTCGACGTGGTGTGGTGCGAGCAGCACGACCGGTTCGGCGCGTCGCTGCGAGTGGCACCGCTGAGCGTGTCGGGTCTGCTGCGCGAGAAGCTCTTCAACGACCGCTCCGTGGTCCTCACCTCCGCCACCCTCAAGCTGGGCGGCGACTTCAACGGGGTGGCCGCCTCGCTCGGTCTCGCCCCCGAGGGCGTCAAGGCCCCGGAGGGCGAGGAGGAGGTGCCGCCGTGGAAGGGCATCGACGTCGGCTCGCCCTTCGACTACCGCAGGCAGGGCATCCTGTACGTGGCCCGGCATCTTGCGCAGCCGGGCCGCGACTCCGGCCGTGCGGACATGCTCGACGAACTCGCCGAGCTGATCGAGGCGGCCGGTGGACGTACCCTCGGGCTCTTCTCGTCGATGCGCGGCGCCCAGGCGGCCGCGGAGGCGATGCGCGGGCGGCTGGACCACCCGGTGCTGCTGCAAGGTGAGGAGACACTGGGCGAGCTGATCCGCACCTTTGCCGAGGATGCCAGGACCTGCTTGTTCGGCACGCTGTCGCTGTGGCAGGGAGTGGATGTGCCGGGCGTGAACTGCCAGTTGGTGGTGATGGACCGGATTCCCTTCCCCCGGCCGGACGATCCGCTGATGAGCGCGCGGCAGAAGTCGGTGGAGGAGCACGGCGGAAACGGCTTCATGGCGGTCGCCGCCACGCACGCGGCGCTGCTGATGGCCCAGGGGGCGGGGCGGCTGATCCGGGCCTCCGGTGACCGGGGCGTGGTGGCCGTACTCGACCCGCGACTGGCCACCGCGCGCTACGGCGGTTTCCTGCGCTCCTCGATGCCCGAGTTCTGGTACACCAACGACCGCAACCAGGTGCGGAAGTCGCTGGCCGCGATCGATGTGGCGGCGGGGCAGCCGGCTGTCGCCGAGGCGGCTGAGGCAACCGAGGCCGAGGCGTAGCAGGGCCGTTGTGGCGGCGTGCTGGTCCTGAGCGGCCCGGGGCGGGTCGCGGTGGCCATCGCGACCCTCGGGTATGTCCAAGGGCCCGGCAGGCCGCCACCGCGGTCCACCGGGCCCTGCAGGCAGGGTCGAGCCTGGCTGCGGCCCGCCGAGCGCCGGGTCAGATCCGGCGCAGCACTGCCACGACCTTGCCGAGGATCGTGGCTTCGTCGCCGGGGATGGGCTGGTACGCCGCGTTGTGCGGCAGCAACCACACATGGCCGTCGTCCCGCTTGAAGCGCTTCACGGTCGCCTCGCCGTCCAGCATCGCCGCGACGATGTCGCCGTTCTCGGCGACCGGCTGGCGCCTTACGGTCACCCAGTCGCCGTCGCAGATGGCCGCCTCGATCATCGAGTCGCCGACCACCTTGAGCACGAACAGCTCGCCGTCGCCGACGAGTTGGCGCGGCAGCGGGAAGACGTCCTCGACCGACTCCTCGGCGAGGATGGGACCGCCGGCCGCGATCCGACCGACCAGTGGGACGTACGACGCCGAGGGCTTGCCGGTGGTGTCGGTGGGCTGCGGGTGGCTGGCGTCGGACGCGCGGACCTCGTACGCGCGCGGGCGGTGCGGGTCGCGGCGCAGGAATCCCTTCCGCTCCAGCGCCATGAGCTGGTGGGCGACCGACGAGGTGCTGGACAGGCCGACGGCCTGGCCGATCTCGCGCATGGACGGCGGATATCCGCGACGCTGCACCGAGTCCCTGATGACCTCGATGACGCGGCGCTGGCGCTCGGTCAGCCCTGAGCTGTCGGCGCGAATTCCCGGGGGCCGTCCGGGGAGTGCGCGCGCCGGCTTCGGGGTGCTGTCTTCGTTCGTCACGTCCAACGGGCCGATTCCGTCCGGGGAGCGGTCATGGGCGGGCAATGTGCCGGTGGCGCTCTCTGCGGTGGTGGTCACGGCGGCCCCTTTCGAGTTGTTCTCCACCGCATGGACTGCGGTCGGCCCGCCTCCGCGTGCGGGCAGTTAGTACAACGGTAGTGGGTTTCGAAAGGTTGCGCCAAACACACGTTCGAGTGAATTAGCGAAAATCCGCTGACGTGATCAAGGTACCGGGTGTATTGATCGAATGGAAGTTCGACTCCCGCATTGCCTCCGGCGTGGCGACCGAGGTGCCGCAGCAGGTGTCCGCGGGGCGCGCAAGCCGGGGTCGCGAATTCCGATCGGCCCAGTGTTGCACCGGCTCCCGGAGTGCGTCCCGCAGGCTCGCTCCGTACACTCCGGCATGTCCCGGGCGCCCTCCGTGGCCGCCGCGGCATCACGACACGCGGATCGGACCCCCTGATGCACGGGCACCAGATCTAGTGGTTGGATGGAGCTCGGCCACCACAAGTTGTGGTTTCCAAGCAGGCCCGGTGGATCCAACGCTGCTGCGATCGCCTATGCTTGGGGCTGCTTCCGGGGTTCCGGCAGGACGCGGAAGCACGTACATCGTGCGCTCACTGTGAGTGAGGGAGGGAGTAGGAAGACCGTGCACTGCCCCTTCTGCAGACACCCCGACAGCCGTGTCGTCGACAGCCGGACCACCGATGACGGTGCGGCGATCCGCCGTCGGCGTCAGTGCCCCGACTGCGGGCGGCGCTTCACCACCGTCGAGTCGGCCTCGCTGATGGTGATCAAGCGCAGTGGCGTCACCGAGCCCTTCAGCCGCAACAAGGTGATCGTCGGCGTGCGCAAGGCGTGCCAGGGCCGTCCGGTCACCGAGGACGCCCTCGCCCTGCTCGGGCAGCGGGTCGAGGAGGCCGTCCGGGCCACAGGCAGCGCCGAGCTGTCCACCCATGACGTGGGACTGGCCATACTCGGCCCGCTCCAGGAACTCGACCTTGTGGCCTACCTGCGCTTCGCGAGCGTCTACCGGGCTTTCGACTCGCTCGACGACTTCGAGCGGGCCATCACGGAGCTGCGCCAGCAGCTCCCACCAATGACTCCCGGCGGGCTTGACGAGGACCTCGGGGTCCCCGCGCCCGCGGGCACCGACTGACCGGCGCCGGGACACGGATTTGCCGACGCGCCACTAGCGCGCCGAGGCGGCAGACAACACATCGTGCTGCGGGAAGAACCGCGCACATCAGGGCGTTTGCCCATATTGGGAGGCGGAATGACAGAGACGACGAGCGGCCCGGCACGCGGTTCACGCACCAAGGGGTCGAAGGCGAGCAAGGGCCTGCGTATCGAGCGCATCCACACCACCCCCGGCGTGCACCCGTACGACGAGGTGGTCTGGGAGCACCGTGACGTCGTCATGACGAACTGGCGCGACGGGTCGATCAACTTCGAGCAGCGCGGCGTCGAGTTCCCCGACTTCTGGTCGGTGAACGCGGCGAACATCGTCACGAGCAAGTACTTCCGTGGCGCGGTCGGCAGCCCCAAGCGCGAGAAGAGCCTGAAGCAGCTCATCGACCGGGTCGTGCTCACGTACCGCAAGGCGGGCGAGGAGCACGGCTACTTCGTCGGCCCCGCGGACGCCGAGATCTTCGAGCACGAGCTGACGTACGCCCTGCTGCACCAGGTGTTCAGCTTCAACTCGCCGGTGTGGTTCAACGTCGGCACCTCCCAGCCGCAGCAGGTCTCCGCCTGCTTCATCCTGTCGGTCGACGACTCGATGGACTCGATCCTCGACTGGTACAAGGAAGAGGGGATGATCTTCAAGGGCGGCTCCGGTGCCGGCCTGAACCTCTCCCGCATCCGCTCTTCCAAGGAACTGCTCTCCTCCGGCGGCAACGCCTCGGGTCCGGTCTCCTTCATGCGCGGCGCCGACGCGTCCGCGGGCACCATCAAGTCGGGCGGCGCCACCCGCCGCGCCGCCAAGATGGTGGTCCTGGACGTCGATCACCCCGACGTCGAGGCGTTCATCGAGACCAAGGTCAAGGAAGAGCAGAAGATCCGCGCGCTGCGCGACGCGGGCTTCGACATGGACCTCGGCGGGGACGACATCACCTCCGTCCAGTACCAGAACGCGAACAACTCGGTCCGGGTCAACGACGAGTTCATGAAGGCCGTCGAGGGCGGCCGGCAGTTCGGGCTGCGCGCCCGGATGACCGGCGAGGTCATCGAGCAGGTCGACGCCAAGTCGCTGTTCCGGAAGATGGCCGAAGCGGCCTGGGCGTGTGCCGACCCCGGCATCCAGTACGACGACACCATCAACCAGTGGCACACGTCGCCGGAGAGCGGCCGCATCACCGCGTCCAACCCGTGCAGCGAGTACATGCACCTGGACAACTCGAGCTGCAACCTCGCCTCGCTCAACCTGATGAAGTTCCTGCGTCATGACGACGCAGGACACCAGACGTTCGACGCGGAGCGCTTCGCCAAGGTCGTCGAGCTGGTCATCACCGCGATGGACATCTCCATCTGCTTCGCGGACTTCCCGACCGAGAAGATCGGCGAGACCACCCGCGCCTTCCGCCAGCTCGGTATCGGCTACGCGAACCTGGGCGCGCTCCTGATGGCCACCGGTCACGCGTACGACTCGGACGGCGGCCGTTCCCTGGCCGGCGCGATCACCTCCCTGATGACCGGCACGTCCTACAAGCGGTCCGCCGAACTGGCCGCGGTGGTGGGCGCGTACGACGGCTACGCGCGCAATGCGGACGCCCACAACCGCGTCATGAAGCAGCACTCCGACGCCAACGCGGCCGCCGAGCGGGTGGACGACCTCGACACCCCGGTGTGGGCCGCGGCCACTGAGTCGTGGCAGGACGTCATCCGACTCGGCGAGAAGAACGGTTTCCGCAACGCCCAGGCTTCGGTGCTGGCCCCCACCGGCACCATCGGCCTGATGATGGACTGCGACACCACGGGTGTGGAGCCCGACCTGGCGCTGGTCAAGTTCAAGAAGCTGGTCGGCGGCGGCTCGATGCAGATCGTGAACAACACGGTCCCCGTGGCGCTCAAGCGCCTCGGCTACCAGGAGGAGCAGATCGAGGCGATCGTCGCCCACATCGCCGAGCACGGCAATGTGATCGACGCGCCCGGCCTCAAGACCGAGCACTACGAGGTCTTCGACTGCGCCATGGGCGAGCGGGCGATCTCGGCCATGGGCCACGTCCGGATGATGGCCGCGGCCCAGCCGTTCCTGTCGGGTGCCATCTCCAAGACGGTCAACCTGCCGGAGACCGCGACGGTCGAGGAGGTCGAGGAGGTCTACTACCAGGGCTGGAAACTCGGCCTGAAGGCGCTCGCGATCTACCGCGACAACTGCAAGGTCGGCCAGCCGCTGTCGGCGAAGAAGAAGACGGACACCAAGGCCGCCGCCGCCGAGGCGCCGGCTCCCGTCCAGGTCGAGAAGGTCGTCGAGTACCGCCCGGTCCGCAAGCGCCTGCCCAAGGGCCGCCCGGGGATCACCACCTCCTTCACCGTCGGTGGCGCCGAGGGTTACATGACGGCCAACTCCTACCCGGACGACGGCCTTGGCGAGGTCTTCCTGAAGATGTCCAAGCAGGGCTCGACCCTCGCGGGCATGATGGATGCCTTCTCCATCGCGGTCTCCGTCGGTATGCAGTACGGCGTCCCGCTGGAGACCTACGTCTCGAAGTTCACCAACATGCGCTTCGAGCCCGCCGGCCTCACCGACGACCCGGATGTACGGATGGCGCAGTCCATCGTGGACTACATCTTCCGCCGCCTGGCGCTGGACTTCCTGCCGTTCGAGACCCGTTCCGCGCTCGGCATCCACTCTGCCGAGGAGCGTCAGCGGCACCTCGACACGGGCTCCTACGAGGCCGGTGAGGACGACGTCGACGTCGAGGGCCTGGCCCAGTCCGCACCGCGTCACGTGGAGGCCCCCAAGCCGCTGTCGGCGGCCAAGCCCGCAGCTCCAGTTGCCGCCGCGGCCGCGGTCCCGCCGCCCAAGGAGGCCCACAACTCCACGGAACTGCTGGAGATCCAACTCGGCCTGAACGCCGACGCGCCACTGTGCTTCTCCTGCGGCACGAAGATGCGCCGTGCCGGTAGCTGCTACCTGTGCGAGGGCTGCGGTTCGACCAGCGGCTGCAGCTGAGCGCTGATTCCCGGCTGAGACCGGGTGGTTGATCGGCCGGGCGGCATCGCGTTCAGCGAGCCGCCCGGCCGATCGCGTTGTACCCGCGCCGTGGCGGACGCGCGGCGGTTACAGCGTTCGGGTGAACATCGGGGAGCCGGTGTTTCGCGCGTCAAGGGGGCGAGGGGAACAGCTCCGGGGGAAGGGCGATTGATTCCGGACGAAGATCGATTCGTGCACGCGGGAGCCGTGCACGCGTAAGGGGGACAGCCATGGCGGGTGTGGACATTCGTTACGTAGGCGGGCCTACGGCGGTGGTGGAGATCGGCGGGCTCCGCCTGCTCACCGACCCGACGTTCGACGAGCCGGGGGAGTACCCGATCGGCGCGCGGGCACTGGTGAAGACGGCCGGGCCGGGCGTGGCACCGGCGGAGGTCGGGCCGGTCGACGCGGTGCTGCTGTCGCACGACCAGCATCCGGACAACCTGGACCGGGCGGGGCGCGCGCTGCTGGCCGAGGCTCCGCTGGTGCTGAGCACGCGCTCGGCCCACGACCGGGTGGCCGGGCCTGTGCGCACCCTGGGCAACTGGGAGCATGTCGACCTGCCGCGGCCGGACGGCGGCGTGCTGCGGATCACCGGCGTGCCGGCGCAGCACGGGCCGGACGGCAGCGAGAGGTTGGTCGGTGAGGTCACCGGCTTCGTGCTGTCGGGCAGCGGAGTGCCGACGGTCTACATCAGCGGGGACAACGCGTCACTCGACGTGGTGCGGGTCATCGCCGAGCGGTTCGGACCCTTCGACGTGGCCCTTCTCTTCGCCGGTGCGGCCCGCAGCGCGCTGGTGCCGGACGGCACGCTCACCCTGACCAGCGCGCAGGCGGCGGAGGCGGCCGTCCTCCTGGGTGCCCCGCAGGTCGTGCCGCTGCACTTCGAGCAGTGGGCCCACTTCACGCAGGACGGCGACAGCGTGGAGGCGGAGTTCGCCGCGGCCGGCCTCGCGGACCGCCTGCACCGGCTGGGACCGGGTGCCTCCATCTTGCTGTGAGCGGCTCTTCGGGGTGCCGGAATGGATCGGGCCAGGCGCCCGACGCCACTACGATGGCGCGGTGTTGGTCAAGTGGATACGCTGCGGGGTCGTCGATCGGCCGGGCTTCGACCGAGGACAGCGCCGATGGGTCGCGCTGCGGCAGCAGCCTGGGTTCCTCGGCCAGGGCGGAGGCTGGAGTCGCGCCCAGCCAGGAGTCGCACACCTGTTCGGATTCTGGGAAAGCCGGCGCTCGTACGACGCCTTCATGGCCGGTCCGCATGACGGCGTCGCCGCTGCGCAGCAGGGCATGTACGAAGTGCTCGCGGTGCGGCTGTTCGAGCACCAGCTGGACGTGAAGGTCGGCTTCGAGCCACTCTTCGCCGACACCGATCTGCTCAGAGTCGCGCTGTGCAAGGTGCGGCCGGAGCGCGTCGACCACTTCACGCAGATGCAGGAGCGGGTGTGGAACCCCGCCATGGCCGGGTCCCCCGGGATGCTGCGCGGGGCCTTCGGCCGGGGCGAGGCGGACGATTTCCTGGTGCTGTCGATGTGGGATTCCGCCACGGAGCACGGCAAGTACCGGGAAGGGGCAGTGGAGCGGCTGTCCGAGCGCGCCGGCCTGGACGCCGATGTGCTCTCCGTGGCCGGCGACGTGGTGGACGTGGTGCAGGCGTGGACGGTCTGAGCGGGGATGCCGGTCCTGGCCGGACCGGCTACGGCGTCCAGGTGTCCGGCCGAGGCGCATCGGTGCCCATAAGGCGGCGTGGGGGTGAGCGCAATAGGCTGGCCGGTATGGGACGCCCTCAGCGCATCGTGCTCATCCGGCACGGTGAGTCCCAGGGCAATGAGGACGACACCATCTACGAACGGGTGCCCGACCATGCCCTGGAGTTGACCGCCGACGGCCGAAGGCAGGCCGCGCAGGCGGGCGCCCGGCTGCGCTCGGTGTTCGGCGGGGAGCGGGTGCAGGCGTTCGTCTCTCCGTACCGGCGGACCTGGCACACCTACGAGGAGTTGGGCCTGGATCCGGCGCTGGCCCAGGCGCGCGAGGAACCCCGGCTACGGGAGCAGGACTGGGGCAATTGGCAGGACCAGGAGGACATCCAGCGTCAGCGCAAGGCCCGCGACGCCTACGGCCACTTCTTCTACCGGTTCGCGATGGGGGAAAGCGGTGCCGATGTCCACGACCGGGTGGGGGCCTTCCTGGAGACCCTCTACCGTGCCTTTGACAAGCCGGACTTCCCTCCGAACGTGCTGCTGGTCACGCACGGGCTGACCATGCGGCTGTTCTGCATGCGCTGGTTCCACTGGACGGTCGAGGAGTTCGAGACGCTTTCCAACCCGTCCAACGCCGAGACCCGCATGCTTCTGTTGCAACCCTCCGGCCGCTACATCCTGGACCGGCCGTTCGAGCGCTGGGGCACGCCGGGCCCGCCCGGCGGCGGGCTGCAGTAGTCATGGGCGCGGCATGCGCGGCCGCCCCCCAGGCACCTCGCCCGCGCTTGCCCAGGCCCTCCAAGCTCCGTCCGTGCCGTCCCGGTCTCCCCCGAGGCCGGCCGCGTCACCCCTGCCAGGAAACAGGTGAACGCCGCGCCGCCGCCCAGGCCCGTACGGTGTCCAGCCGTTCCCATCGACGGATCACCGCCTACCAGTCGCGTGGCGGGGCGTCTGCGCGCCATTCGAGGATGCCTGCGGTGATCGGCGCGGTGCCGGCTCGTACGGCGCCCTGGCGCCGATCAGGCCGGTCAGTACGATGCGTCAGATGAAACCAGAGGTTCCGACGCCATGATCCCCGAGCCCGCCCCCGGTCCCGGCCGGCCCGGTTCCGCCTCCGGCCGGGCCCCTGATGCCAGCCGTCTGTCGCGTGCCACGGCCAGCCTGCGCGGGCTGGCGGTCGGCGACGCACTCGGCTCGCAGTTCTTCGTGCCGGCCAACTACCCTGCCCTCCAGAGCGGCGAACTGCCGCCCGGCCCGTGGGCGTGGACGGACGACACGGAGATGGCCTGCTCGGTCCTGGCGGTGCTCGCGGCGCACGGCCGGATCGATCAGGACGCGCTCGCATGGTCCTTCGCGGAGCACCACGACTTCGACCGCGGCTACGGCCCCGCCGTGAACCGGATGCTGCGGCTGATCCGGCAGGAGGGCGCCGACTGGCGCGAACTCGCCGCCGGACTGTTCAACGGACAGGGCTCGTGGGGCAACGGGGCGGCGATGCGGATCGCGCCGCTGGGCGCCTGGTACGCGGGCGACCCCGAGCAGGCCACCCACCAGGCCGAGATCTCCGCCTACACCACCCACCAGCACCGGGAGGCCGTGGCCGGAGCGATGGCAGTCGCCGCCGCGGCCGCGCTCGCCGCCGACCCGGCGAAGTCCGGCGACCCGGACGCGCTCCTGGGCACGGTGCTGGACCTGGTGCCGCGCAGTGCCGTGCACGCGGGCATCCGCCGGGCCCGCGACATGCTGGATTACGCCGACGTGGCGACCGTCGCCGCGGTGCTCGGCTGCGGCCGCCGCACCAGCGCCCATGACACGGTGCCCTTCACTTTGTGGGCCGCCGCGCGCCACCTGGGCGACTACGAGCGGGCGTTCTGGACCACCGCGCGGGCCGGCGGTGACGTGGACACCAACTGCGCCATTGTCGGTGGCATCATCGCCGCCCGTCCAGGTGGCGAGCCGCCCGCCACCTGGACGCGACGGACCGAACCACTGCCGAAGTGGGCCGGAGCGGCCTGATCGCGGCACGCGCGCGGCCGGCTCGCTAGGTGGGCGCGCGCGTCCGTTCCCGCCGCTCCGTGCCGCCCGATCACCCCTCTGCGGATGGGCCGTTGCCGAGAGGTAGGCTGGGAGCGTCATGCCGTACGTACCGCCCACCCACACCGTCGAGCGTTCGATGCGCGCCACCCTCGGCGTACGCACCGTCGCTGGTGTGGACGAGGTGGGGCGCGGCGCGTGGGCCGGGCCGGTCACCGTGTGTGCAGCGGTCACCGGACTGCGCCGCCCGCCCGAGGGCCTGACCGATTCCAAGCTGATCACCCCCAAGCGGCGGAGCAAGCTGGCCGTTCTCCTCGCCGACTGGGTGACGTCCTACGCGCTCGGCCACGCGTCGCCCGAGGAGATCGACAGCCTCGGCATGACGGCGGCACTGCGGTTGGCGGCGGGACGCGCCCTGGAGGCGCTGCCCGAGCGGCCCGACGCGGTCATCCTGGACGGCAAGCACAACTACCTGGGCGGGCCCTGGCAGGTGCGGACCGTCATCAAGGGTGACCAGTCATGTGTTGCGGTGGCCGCCGCGTCCGTGATCGCCAAGGTGCGGCGCGACGCCGCGATGGCCGAACTCGGCGCGGAATACGCCCCGTTCGCCTTCGCGGACAACGCCGGCTATCCGTCACCTGTGCACCGTGCGGCACTCGAGGAACTGGGCCCGACCGCGCAGCACCGGCTGTCCTGGTCGTACCTGGACGCGATGCCGCGGTGGCAGCACCTCAAGAAGGTGCGGGACGACGCTGACACAGGGGAACAACTCGGTTTCGATTTCTGATTGGGGAACCACCCCCCGCTGCGTATTCTCAGCGCGTTTGATAGACATCAACTCATGCCTCTCACCCCCGAGGAGCCTCAGATTCACGAGAGCGTCCCTGGTCCCCGCACTGCTCCGGCCGCCGGCCGGAATGCGTCGACCCCCCGTCCAGTCCCCGGCCCGCCGCGACCCGCGGCGCCGCGCCCCACGCCGTCGAGGGAAGCAGCAGCCGCGGGCGTCGGTCCCAGCCGTCCCGGTCCCAACCGGCCTGCAGGCAAGGCCGGACCGGTGACCCCGGCCGCGCCACCCGCTGCCGTGCCCTCGCAGCGGTCCGCCGACGGCACGTCCGCCCAGATCCAGCTCATCCCCGTTCCGGAGGCAGGCGCGATCGACGCGGCTGACGAAACGGTTGACCTGTTGCTGGACACCGGCCGTGCCCCCGGCGAGATCCTGGTGCTGACCGCAGGCGAGCAGCATCCCTGGGCCGCCCACGAACTGTCCTTCGGCGAGGCGTCCTACTGGGCCCAGCACGACGCGGCGGACGACGTGTTCTACGCCGACATCCGCGCCGCCCGCGCCACCGGTCGCCCGGTCGTGGTCGTCGCGCTCAACAGCGGTGACGACGAAGGGATGGCGCCTGCGTTGGCGGGGGCGCTGGCCCGCGCCGGTGGGCTGCTGATCGTGTGTGGCGACCCGGTCCGGATCAACGGACTGCTCGGCGCCAGCGCCTGAAAGGGGTGCCCGAATCGGGTGCCCGACCGGGCCGCGGCACAGGGGCCGTACACCTGACCGCCGGCCTGGTCGCGGCGTCGGCCCCCGGCTTGCCGCAAAGGCGGCCGGCCGGGCGGTCAGCGTACGGCGGCCTGGCGTTCGGCCAGCGGCGACCCGTCCGGAAGCGGGGCGTGCACCGGCGGGTTCGTCCGCCGGGCAGTCTCGGAGCGGGCGTTGGGCGTACGACCGGCGCGGCTCTCGCCGATGACGTTCCAACCGTCGTCGGTGAGGGTTACGTACGACCCGCAGCGCAGCCCGTGCAGCGTGCAGGCGTCGCGCAGGCCCCACATCCAGGCGCCGTCCTCCGCGGTCCAGTCCGGGCCGCCGTCCCGGCAGACCATGAGGACCGCTACCCGCACCGGGTGGCGCAGCCGCAGGTCGTGCGGGATGACCCGGCGCAGGTGGGACAGCAGGGAGTTGCGGCGTTCCCAGCCGTCCAGCACTCCGACGCGACCGGTGAACGAGGCGCTGGCCCTGATCTGTCCGTCCGGGTCGTAGACCGCGACCACCGCGGTCGACGGCGTGGGCAGATGCCTGGCGTGCAGGTCCTTGATGACATCGCGCGGGCTGGCCAGCATCGGCACCCCACTGCCGGCCCACTCGGCCGGCTCCACGCTGCGCGACACCCGGGGGGAACCGGCGGACGAGGTCTCAGGAACGAACCCGATGGTCACGGTCCTCCCTTCACGGATGCACCCGTAGACCGGGCGCGGGCGCACGCCGGTCAAGGGGCTCGGAGAGCCGATCGGGGAATCCACCGCCAATTCTTCCTCTCGTACTGCCATGCGGCAACGGGCAATTGGTGGCAACGACCGGTATGGCAGTGTCCGCCGGATAGATCCCATCCGGCTGATCGAGTCGACCCCGCACCGCCGGGACCAGCGGGAACACGGCGGTCGGCCCGATCCGCAGATGCGTCCGCCCGCTGTCGGCGGGCGGCGGGCGGATTGCGGCCGGCGCGCTCCGCCGGGGCGGGGAATTGGGCCGTTGTCGGTGTTGTGGGGTTGCATGGGGACATGAGCAACCAGGAGCTGCGTGCGGAAGCCGATGTGATCCTTGCCGAGCTGGTGGGCGGCCCGGAGGGTTCGGCGCGGCTGCGGGAGGACCAGTGGCAGGCGGTGGCCGCGCTGGTGGAGGAGCGCCGGCGTGCGCTGGTGGTGCAGCGCACCGGTTGGGGCAAGTCGGCGGTGTACTTCGTCGCCACCGCTCTGCTGCGGCGGCGCGGTTCCGGCCCCACAGTGATCATTTCGCCGCTGCTGGCGTTGATGCGCAACCAGGTCGAGTCGGCCGCGCGCGCCGGCATCCAGGCGCGGACCATCAACTCGGCCAACCCGGAGGAGTGGGAGACGATCTACGGAGAGGTCGAGCGGGGTGAGACGGACGTTCTCCTGGTGAGCCCCGAGCGTCTCAACTCGGTCGACTTCCGTGACCAGGTGCTGCCCAAGCTCGCGGCCACGACCGGCCTGCTGGTGGTCGACGAGGCGCACTGCATCTCCGACTGGGGCCACGACTTCCGCCCCGACTACCGTCGGCTGCGGGCGATGCTGGCCGAGTTGACGGCCGGTGTGCCGGTACTGGCCACCACCGCGACCGCCAACGCACGTGTGACCGCGGATGTGGCCGAGCAGTTGGGCACCGGTGCCGGTGAGGCACTGGTGCTGCGGGGCACGCTCGAACGGGAGAGCCTGCGGTTGGGCGTGGTCCGGCTGCCGGATGCCGCGCACCGGCTGGCCTGGCTGGCCGAGCACCTGGGCGAGCTGCCGGGCTCCGGGATCATCTACACCCTCACCGTCGCCGCGGCCGAGGAGGCCACCGCGTTCCTGCGGCAGCGCGGCTTCGAGGTGGCCTCGTACACCGGGAAGACGGAGAACGCGGAGCGCCTGCAGGCCGAGGTCGACCTGCAGGAGAACCGGGTCAAGGCGCTGGTCGCGACATCGGCCCTGGGAATGGGCTACGACAAGCCGGACCTGGGCTTCGTGGTCCACCTCGGCTCGCCCTCCTCGCCGATCGCCTACTACCAGCAGGTGGGCCGTGCCGGGCGCGGTGTGGCGCACGCGGACGTGCTGCTGCTGCCCGGCCGGGAGGACGAGGCCATCTGGCGCTACTTCGCCGACACCGCCTTCCCGCCAGAAGCACAGGTTCGGCAGACCCTTGCGGCCCTTGCGGAGGCGGGGCGGCCGCTGTCCGTGCCGGCCCTGGAAGCGGCGGTGGACCTCCGGCGCGGCCGGCTGGAGACGATGCTGAAGGTGCTGGATGTCGACGGTGCGGTCAAGCGGGTGAAGGGCGGCTGGGCGGCCACCGGGGCCGAGTGGGTGTACGACGCGGAACGCTACGCGTGGGTGGCCAGGCAGCGGGCGGCCGAGCAGCAGGCCATGCGCGACTACGTGAGCACGGCGCAGTGCCGGATGGAGTTCCTGCGCCGACAGTTGGACGACGAGGGAGCTGTCCCCTGTGGCCGTTGTGACAACTGCGCGGGGGCGTGGGTCGACTCCTCCGTATCGGCCGGGGCGCTGACGGGGGCGGCGAAGGAACTGGACCGCCCCGGGGTGGAGATCGAGCCCCGCCGGATGTGGCCGACGGGGATGGCCGCGCTCGGCATCGACCTCAAGGGGCGCATCCCGGCCAAGGAACAGTGCTCGGCCGGGCGGGCACTGGGGAGGCTCTCGGACATCGGCTGGGGCAACCGGCTTCGGCCGTTGCTGGCCGAGGACGCGCCCGATGGGCCGGTGTCGGACGAGGTCCTGCGGGCCGCTGTAGCCGTCCTCGCCGACTGGGCCCGCTCTCCCGGGGGCTGGGCGACTGACGCACCGGACGCTTCTGCCCGGCCGGTCGGGGTGGTCGCCGTGCCGTCCCTGGCCCGCCCCCAACTGGTCGGTTCTCTTGCCCAGGGGATCGCGGCCGTCGGCCGCCTGCCTTTCCTGGGCAGCCTGACGTACAGCGGGGCGAGCGGGGCGCACGCTGCACGCCGCAGCAACTCCGCTCAGCGGCTCAGGGCGCTGTCCGACGCGTTCACCGTTTCCGAGGAACTGGCCGGCGCTCTGGCGAGCTCGCCGGGGGCCGTTCTGCTCGTGGACGACTCGACCGACTCCGGGTGGACCCTCGCGGTTGCCGCTCGCCTGCTGCGTCAGGCGGGCAGTGGGCCGGTTCTTCCGCTGGTGCTTGCTGCGGCAGGCTGACTGCGGGTGCGGGTGCGGGTGCGGGTGCGGGTGCGGGTGCGGGTGTTGGCCCCGCACGTGGTCCGACCTTGAATCCCGCGGGCCTTGCCTGGTTGTCCACAGCCGAACGGGTGGTCTTCCGCGGGAGGGCCGGTCCATGCGTCATCGTCGAGTCATGACACAGAGCGACGAAGTTCAGCACGGAAAGTCATCGGATCGTCCGATGGAGGTCAAGGTCACGCTGCGCGGCCCCGGGGAACTGGCGGATGCGCTGCCCTATCTGCTCGGCTTCCAGCCGACGGACAGCCTGGTTCTCGTGGCGCTGCACGGGGAACATGGCCGCTTCGGCGGGAGGTTGCGGGTGAATCTACCCGAGAACCCGGCGGACTGGTCGATCAGCGCCGGCCATCTTGCCGAGTGCCTGGTGCGGAACAGCACCCGCCGTGGCGGACACCCCGACGCGGTCGTCGTCTTCCTCTGCCAGGATCCGTCCGAGGGCGAGCGTCCGTCGGACGTGATGGAGCGGCTGCGCCCTCTCGCCCAGCGATTGCGCGTCGCCTGCGGAGAGTTGGACGTGCCGGTCGTCGAGGCGCTGTGCGTGTCGGCCGGGCGCTGGTGGTCCTATTGCCTGCCGGACTGCACACCGTCACCGGTCGAGGGCACCGCTCTCCCTCCGCCGGGCAGCACCTCCATGGCCGCCACCGCCGCGTATGCCGGCCTGCCGGTTCCCGGCTCACTGCGGGACATCGAGGCCCGGCTCAGGCCATCGGCGGTCAGCGACCACAAGCGGGAGATCGCGCTGGACATCGCCTGCGCCGATCTGCTGCCGCGGATGCTGACCGACAACCGCGTCGAGGAGACGCGCCGCCGCACCCTCGGGCTGGCCCGCGCGGCGCTGGAGAGGTTTCGGGCCGCGCCGCGGCTCGACGACGCGGTCCGCTCCGACGAGCAGGACGACGGGTTGCTGGTGGACGACGAGGCAGCTGCCGTGATCCTCGGACTCCAGGACAAGGCCGCCCGCGACCGCGCTGCGGAGTGGGCGGAGCCCGGACAGGCCGATGCGGCGGTGCGGCTCTGGCGGGCGCTGGCCCGCCGCTGCGTCGAGCCCTACCAGGAGCATGCGGTCGCGCCGCTCACCCTCGCCGGATGGGTCGCGTGGTCGACGGGGGACGAGGCCGAAGCTCGGGTCGCACTGCGGATGGCGCTCGACCTCGATCCGAACTACACCTTCGCCCGGCTTCTGCACACCTCCGTCAACGAGGGCCTGGACCCTGAGTTGCTGCGGCGTAGTTTGCGTCAGGAGCGGCGCAAACGGGTGCTCGGCAGGGCAGCCACGCGCCGCGGCCCGACCGGGCCGGCAGGCCGGGGTCCGGCCCATCGCGCGCCCAGGGGCTACCGCGCCCGGACCCGCCGATGACCGGCCTTATGACCCGCGCACCACTCCGGTGTACGCGACGGGTGGGCGCCGAGCCGTGCACACGCGAGATGCCGTGCGGTGGGGCGTGCGGTGGGGCGTGTGACGGGGTGTGTGACGGGTGGGAATGGTGTGCTGCGATGGACGGTGGCTGGGAATTGCCGCCACCCGATCGTCAAGAGAGTCGATCCGGCTGTTTATCGTCAGGGAGACGACTAAGATCGCGTCATGTCGCCCTACGACCCGTCGGCCTTCCCGCCCTTCGCCGTCACCGTCGACCTGGTGGTGCTCACGGTGCGACATCACGCGCTGTGTGCGCTCTCGGTGCGCAGGGGCGAGCCTCCGTTCCAGGGCCGATGGGCGCTGCCTGGCGGCTTCGTCCGCGACGACGAGGATCTTTCGCAGGCGGCGGCCCGCGAGTTGGCCGAGGAGACGGGGCTGCGCGCCCAGAACGGCGCCCATCTGGAACAACTCGCTACGTATGGCGATCCGCAGCGCGATCCGCGGATGAGAGTGGTCAGCGTGGCGCACCTGGTGCTCGCGCCGGACCTGCCGGCGCCTCGTGCCGGTGGAGACGCGCGCAGCGCCCGATGGGCGCCGGTCGACACACTCCTGGCCGAGAGCGGCCAGGATCACCCGGGCGACGCTGCTCCGCTCGCCTTCGACCACGGGCGCATTCTCGCCGACGGGGTCGAGCGGGCCCGGTCGAAGATCGAGTACTCCTCACTGGCAACGGCCTTCTGCCCACCCGAGTTCACGGTCGGCGAGTTGCGGCGGGTCTACGAGGCGGTGTGGGGCGTGGCGCTCGACCCGCGCAACTTCCACCGCAAGGTGACCGGGACGGTCGGGTTCCTCGTGCCGACCGGGGGCACGACGACCCGTCAGGGCGGGCGCCCGGCACAGTTGTTCAGGGCCGGAGGTGCGGCGCTGCTCAATCCGCCGATGCTCCGACCGGAGGTGTAGTTTCTGAGCTTTTGTCCGTTTTATTGGGCATTTCAGCGCTATGGTGCTGGAGTGATCCAGGCCATCGGACTGACCAGCTTGTCTCGTCGCAACACCTCGCCTGCCGTCGCCGACCTGACCTTTGAGGTGCGGGAGGGCGAGGTGACCGGCCTGCTCGGACCGGCCGGCTCGGGCAAGTCCACCGCGCTGCGTCTGCTGCTGGGCGTGCAACCGGGCCGCGGGGCCACCCTCGTCGACGGTCGCCCCCTGCACGAACTGGCCCGCCCCGCCCACGAGATCGGGGCCGTGCTCGGCGATGTCCCCGGGCACCCCCGCCGGAGCGCCCGTGGTCACCTGCGCATGCTCTGCTCCGCCTACGGGCTTCCGCTCTCACGTGCCGACGAGGTCCTCGACGCGGTCGGGCTGGACGCGGTGGCGGAGGAGCGGCTCGACACGCACTCGCTCGGAATGGACCGCCGTCTGGGCTTCGCTGTCGCGCTGCTCTCCCGCCCGCGCGCCCTGATCCTGGACGACCCGGCTCGTGGGCTGCTGCCGCGCGAGGCCGCCTGGGTCCATGAACTGGTGCGCCGGCACGCGGCGGAAGGCGGCGCAGTCCTGCTGGCCGGCAGGGACGTCGGCGCGCTGGCCCGTACGTCCGACCGTGTGCTCGCGCTGGACGGCGGTCGGCTGGTCGCGGACGAGGCCGCGGCACAGTTCGCGCGCAGCCGGCTGCGGCCCTACGTGGCGGTGCGGTCGCCGTACGCCCAGCGGCTGGCCGAACTGCTCTGCGACGACGGCGCGGAGGTGGTCGCCGCGAGCGGCAGCCGTATCGCCGTGTACGGCACGACGTCCGCGGTGGTGGGGGAGACCGCCTACCGGCACGGCATCCTGCTGCACGAACTGGCCGACACGACCGCGGACCGGCTCGACCGGCAGTGGACCGGGGCCGACCCGGAGGAGCCCGCGGTGCCACGGCAGCGGACCGAGGGTCGACGGGCGCGACGCATCGGGCGCCGTCCGGGCCCGGTCCGCCCGGTCGGGTACGAAGTCCGCCGCGCCTTCGGCGTGCGCACACCCTGGCCCACTGTGTTCGCCGCGCTGCTGTGCTCGGCGCTCGCCACCGCGCTGATCGCCCGGACCGGTGCGGTGCACAGTTCGGTGCTGCGGATGCTGTCGGGCTGGGCGCCCGAACTGCCGCTGCCCGCGGCGGCGATCGGGGCCGGGTTGCTCGGCGCGCTCAGCTACGGCCAGGAGTTCCGCTACCCGGCACTCGCGCCCGGCCACGGCCCCGAGCCGCGCAGCCTCCGGCTGCTCGGCGCCAAACTCGTGGTCGGCGCGGTGACTGCGCTGCTGCTCGCCGCCGCGGCTACTGCTGTCGATATCGCCACGCTCAGGCTGCTCGTCGCCCGCGGCCATGTACCGGACCCGCTCGCCCACCCCGCCGCGCTGGCAGGCTGCGCCGCGCTCGCGGTCGGTTGCTGCTGGGCCGGCGTACTGGCGGCAGCGGTCTTCCGCACCACCGCGCTCGGCGTGTCCGCGGTGCTCGCGGTGCCGCTGCTCGCCGTACCGGCCGTGCGTGCGCTGCTCGGTGGGCCGCAGGTCAGGGAACTCGGCGACGCCGGGGAGGCGTTGTGGTCGGTGGTGAGCGGTGTCTCGCAGGGTGGCGGCGGGGGTGTGAGCAGGGCGCTGCGTTTCGTCGGCCAACCCCTCTTCCTGGGACTGGCGTTGTCGCTCACGGTGCTGGTCGGCGCTTTCACGGCAAGCGCGTTGCGCGGACGGAGGCAGGAGCGGCGGTCAACTGCCGTACCCACCCGAGGAAGTGCGCCGCTTCCCAGCGATGAGGGGTGAATCCTCCGGAAAAAACGTCAATTATCAGGTGATGAGTGCTCACCCTTTCGTGTGCTTTTCAGCAAAGCCCTCAAGGCCGGGTTCGGCATCGCCGACAAAGGATGCGTGAGTACCCTTGCGCATTCCATGATGACCGCGGCCCGTTCCGCCGACTCCGGTATCGCCGGTTCGGGCGAGCTCGATCGCTATCCGTACACCGAAGCCCCCGGTGCCGATCGCCCCGGGCTCCACGCCTGGGAAGGCGTGGAGCCCGACATGGGCCGGGTCGGCCGCCGCGCCGGAGGCAGCCGCGGCCGTGGTCTGCACGGCCAACTCGTCCAGCAACTCGGTCAGATGATCGTCTCAGGCGACCTGGGCGCCGATCGCCCGCTGGTCCCCGAGGAGATCGGCCAGCGCTTCGAGGTCTCCCGCACCGTGGTGCGCGAGTCCTTGCGCGTGCTCGAGGCCAAGGGCCTGGTCAGCGCCCGGCCGAACGTCGGCACCCGGGTCCGCCCGGTCAGCGACTGGAACCTGCTCGACCCCGACATCATCGAGTGGCGCGCCTTCGGCCCGCAGCGCGACGACCAGCGCCGCGAACTGCTCGAACTGCGCACGACCATCGAGCCGGTCGCCGCCCGGCTGGCGGCCGGCCACGGCCGCGAGGACGTCCAGCAGCGGTTGGCCGACATGGCCGAGATCATGGCCCACGCCAGCGCCCAAGGCGACTCGCTCACCTTCACCCGGGCGGATGCCGAGTTCCACACCCTCGTGCTCCAGGTCGCGGGCAACCGGATGCTGGAGCACCTGTCCGGCATCGTGTCGTCGGCCCTGCACGTCTCCGGCGGCCTGGCCACCGGCTGCGAACGCCCGGGTGACATCTCGGTCGGTCTGCACCACCGGATCGTGGAGGCGCTGGCCGAGGGTGACGGCGGCACGGCCGAGGCGGCCATGCGCCAGCTCCTGGCCACTTCGTCCGAGCCCGCCCCGGCGCCCGCCGCCGACCATGTCGTCCCGGCGCCCCGCGAGAAGAACTGATCGCCCCGGGAGCCGCCGCGGGCCCCGATCCAGGGGTCGGCGGCGGCCCCATGTGTGTGAGATGTCCGACTCTGGTATGTATCGGTATGTTATGGGGTGTGACTCGGGCCACGTAAGCTTGGCGTAACGCTTGGCGAGGCAGTGCGATGACTTAAGAGGTGGCCGCCGCACACGCAATGTTCAACCGAATATTCGGCGTCAGGACTGATGCCGAGTCGCTGTGCGGTACCACTCAGTCGTTCCCATCGTTCCGAGAGGTTGTTCGTGTCGGCCAGCACATCCCGTACGCTCCCGTCCGAGATCGCCGAATCCGAGTCTCTGATGGCGCTCATCGAGCAGGGTAAGGCCCAGGGCCAGATCGCCGGCGACGATGTGCGTCGGGCGTTCGAAGCGGACCAGATTCCGGCAACCCAGTGGAAGAACGTTCTGCGCAGCCTCAACCAGGTCCTCGACGAGGAGGGTGTGACGCTGATGGTGACCGCCGCAGAGGCGCCCAAGCGCACCCGTAAGAGCGTCGCAGCCAAGAGCCCGGCGAAACGTACTGCCACCAAGACGGTCGCCACGAAGGCGGCCCCAGTCAAGAAGACCGTAGCGCCCAAGGCCCCCGCCCCGGAGGCGGTGACCGAGGCCGAGACAACGGTGGAGCCATCGGTGGAGGCGGAAAACTCAGCCAAGAAGGCGCCCGCTAAGAAGACCGCGGCCAAGAAGGCGGCCGCCAAGAAGGCCCCGGCGAAGAAGGCGACGGCGAAGAAGTCTGCCGCCGGGTCGGGCGACGAGGCCGCCGAGACGGACGAGTCGATCGAGGACGTCGCGCCCGGAAAGGGCGGCGAAGAGGATGCCGAGAAGCCGGAGTCCGAGAGCTTTGTGCTCTCCGACGACGACGAGGACGACGCGCCTGCCCAGCAGGTCGCCGTCGCCGGCGCCACCGCCGACCCGGTCAAGGACTACCTGAAGCAGATCGGCAAGGTCCCGCTGCTCAACGCCGAGCAGGAGGTCGAGCTCGCCAAGCGGATCGAGGCCGGCCTGTTCGCCGAGGACAAGCTTGCGGCGGCCGACAAGCTCGCGCCCAAGCTCAAGCGCGAGCTGGAGATCATCGCCGAGGACGGCCGCTGGGCGAAGAACCACCTGCTGGAGGCGAACCTCCGCCTCGTGGTCTCGCTGGCCAAGCGCTACACCGGCCGCGGCATGCTCTTCCTCGACCTGATCCAGGAGGGCAACCTTGGCCTGATCCGTGCGGTCGAGAAGTTCGACTACACCAAGGGCTTCAAGTTCTCCACCTATGCGACCTGGTGGATTCGTCAGGCGATCACCCGCGCGATGGCCGACCAGGCCCGCACCATCCGTATCCCGGTGCACATGGTCGAGGTCATCAACAAGCTGGCCCGCGTCCAGCGCCAGATGCTCCAGGACCTGGGCCGCGAGCCCACCCCGGAGGAGCTGGCCAAGGAACTCGACATGACCCCCGAGAAGGTCATCGAGGTCCAGAAGTACGGTCGCGAGCCCATCTCGCTGCACACCCCGCTCGGTGAGGATGGCGACAGCGAGTTCGGCGACCTGATCGAGGACTCCGAGGCGGTCGTGCCCGCCGACGCGGTGAGCTTCACCCTCCTCCAGGAGCAGCTCCACTCGGTCCTGGACACCCTGTCGGAGCGCGAGGCGGGCGTGGTCTCCATGCGCTTCGGCCTCACCGACGGGCAGCCCAAGACGTTGGACGAGATCGGCAAGGTCTACGGGGTGACGCGCGAGCGCATCCGTCAGATCGAGTCGAAGACGATGTCCAAGCTGCGCCACCCGTCGCGGTCCCAGGTGCTGCGCGACTACCTGGACTGACAACCCTGATCCGGTCTCGCTCCGGCCCCGACCCGGCCACGGGACCGTTGCCTCTGCGGATGCGGCCTCCTGACCTGTCGATGACTCTGGGTGTGCAGAGTGATTCACAGGGTCAGGAGGCCGTATGCGTTTCAGTGTCCGTACCGTCATCGCGGCGATAGTCGCGCTGCTGCCGGCTCTGGTGGTGCCGCTGGCGCTGCCCGCCACCCCGGCAGCGGCCCATGAAGTCGTCGTGGGCGGCACTCCGACCACGACCCAGCAGGAGCCTTGGGTGGTGGCCCTGTCCAGCCGCTCCCGCTTCGGCGACGACCGCTCCGGCCAGTTCTGCGGCGGCGTGGCCGTCGGGCCCCGCACGGTGGTCACCGCCGCGCACTGCTTCGGCAAGGAGGCGCTGGGCGTGACCGACTGGCAGCAGTTGCCGGACCTCCGGGTCATCGCGGACCGCACCGATCTGACCGGTGACGGCGGCGAGGAGCTGCGGCGGTCCAAGGTGTGGGTGAACCCGAACTTCGATCAGACCACCAATGCCAACGACGTCGCGGTGATCACGCTGGCGCAGCCGCTGCCCGACGGCGCGGCAATCCCGATGGCGGAACCCTCTGACGCGGATTCCTATCGCCCGGGCACCCAGGCCCAGGTCTACGGCTGGGGGGACACCACGGGCAGTGGCGACTACGCGACCGCGCTGCGTACCGCGAACGTCACGGTCTTCGCCGACTCGGTGTGTGAGCAGGCATATCCGGGCGGTAGCGTCGGCACCTATGTGCCCGCGTCGATGATGTGCGCAGGCGCCGAACAAGGTGGGCGGGATGCTTGCCAGGGCGACAGCGGCGGTCCGCTGGTCGTCGCCGGTCGGCTGGTCGGCCTGGTGTCATGGGGCAACGGCTGCGCGATGGCGGACTACCCGGGCGTGTACACCCGGGTCTCCGCGATGGAGGCGCTGATCGCACAACACATGTGACGCAGTGCAGCGCATGAAGGCGCTGCGCCGTCACGGCGCAGCGCAGGGGCGTCGACGTACCGGCGGCCCCGGTAGTGCCCGATGGGTCCGGAGGTGTCCGGCCGGCCCCGGGATGTACCGGCGAACGAAAAAAATGGGAAAACCCGCGGGCAGACACCCCCTCAAGGGGTCCGTCCGCCCGCGGATCCGAACTCGTCGCTGGTGTGAAGGCTCAGCGCTCGTCGTCTCCCGTCGACGCCGGGGTCTCGTTCAGCCGACCGGTCTCGTCCTGTATTTCGGCTGCGATCTTCTTCAGTTCGGGCTCGAACTTGCGGCCATGGTGCGCGCAGAAGAGCAGCTCTCCGCCGCTGATGAGCACGACACGCAGGTAGGCCTGAGCGCCGCAACGGTCGCAGCGGTCGCCCGCTGTCAGCGGACTCGCGGGGGTCAGAACAGTAGTCACGTCGCCTCTTCTCTAGCTCGACGAGCTGTCGTACCAGGGTCAACATCCAACCAGGCCGAAAACGTTCCCGCTGACGGCATTTTCTCGGAACCGTCTTCGGTGTGACCGGGTGTTACCGATTGGCGGCGAATAGGAGTCAATTGCGTCGGATGTCGGGTGTGGAGCTGTTGTCCGGCTCGCCCCCCGGCTGGCAACCGGGTTGTTGGAGAGGACGTGCCCGGAGCCTAAATGGTTCATGCCTCTTTGGGAACGTGACATGTGTATCACTCGTGCGGGTTATCGAACGCCTGCTCGATAAGGACTAGGATGAACCGTCCAGATGCCGGGTCGCGGCAGTGTCCACCTGCCCCGCATCGGTACCCTCTCACCGACAACGGCTGAATATCTTGACCGAGGAGCTGCCCGCGTGACCGCCGAAACATCCGTGCCGCCCGCCGCACTGCTGACGGGCGCAGATCGTGACGGTTCCAATTACACCGCGCGGCACCTTCTCGTCCTCGAGGGTCTTGAGGCCGTCCGCAAGCGACCCGGTATGTACATCGGGTCGACGGACAGTCGCGGATTGATGCACTGCGTGTGGGAGATCATCGACAACTCCGTCGACGAGGCGCTGGCCGGTCATGGTGACCGGATCGAGGTGGTGCTGCGCTCCGACGGGTCCATCGAGGTGCGCGACAACGGCCGCGGCATCCCGGTCGACGTGGAGCCGAAGACCGGCCTGTCCGGCGTCGAGGTCGTCATGACCAAGCTGCACGCCGGCGGCAAGTTCGGAGGCGGCTCCTACGCCGCCTCCGGCGGTCTGCACGGCGTCGGCGCCTCAGTGGTCAACGCGCTGTCCGCGCGCCTGGACGTCGAGGTGGATCGCAGCGGTCACACCCACAGCATCAGCTTCCGCCGCGGCGTCCCCGGGATCTTCACCGAGTCCGGTCCCGACGCCCCCTTCGAGCCGGCCAGCGGCGTGACCCGCACCAAGAAGATCCCCCGCACCCGCACCGGCACCCGGGTGCGGTACTGGGCCGACCGGCAGATCTTCCTCAAGGACGCCAAGCTCTCCCTGGACACCCTCCACCAGCGCGCCCGGCAGACCGCGTTCCTCGTCCCCGGCCTGACCATCGTGGTGCGCGACGAGCGCGGCATCGAGGAGGACAAGCCGGTCGAGGACGTCTTCCACTACGACGGCGGCATCAGCGAGTTCTGCGAGTACCTCGCCCCCGACAAGCCGATCTGTGACGTGCAGCGGCTGACCGGCAGCGGCACCTTCAAGGAGACCGTCCCCGTACTCGACGACCGCGGCCACATGACCCCCACCGAGGTCACCCGCGAACTCGGCGTCGACATCGCGCTGCGCTGGGGCACCGGTTACGACAGCACCCTCAAGTCGTTCGTCAACATCATCGCGACGCCCAAGGGCGGCACCCATGTGACCGGATTCGAGCGGTCGGTCGCCAAGACGGTCAACGAGGTGCTGCGCGCCACCAAACTGCTGCGCGTCGCCGAGGACGACATCGTCAAGGACGACGCGATGGAGGGTCTGACGGCGGTGGTCACCGTCCGGCTGGCCGAGCCGCAGTTCGAGGGGCAGACCAAGGAGGTGCTGGGCACCTCGGCGGCGAACCGGATCGTGGCCGCCGTGGTGGCCAAGGAGCTCAAGGACTTCCTGACCTCCACCCGCCGCGACACCAAGGGCCAGGCGCGGGCAGTGCTGGAGAAGGCCGTCGCCGCGGCCAGGACCCGGATCGCCGCCCGACAGCACAAGGAGGCGCAGCGCAGGAAGACCGCGCTGGAGACGTCCTCGCTGCCCGCCAAGCTCGCCGACTGCCGCAGCGACAACGTCGAGCGCAGTGAACTGTTCATCGTCGAGGGCGACTCGGCGCTCGGCACTGCCAAGCTGGCGCGCAACTCCGAGTTCCAGGCTCTCCTGCCGATCCGCGGCAAGATCCTCAACGTGCAGAAGTCCTCCGTCTCGGACATGCTCAAGAACGCCGAGTGCGGGGCGATCATCCAGGTCATAGGAGCCGGCTCCGGGCGCACCTTCGACATCGACCAGGCGCGTTACGGCAAAGTGATCTTCCTGGCCGACGCCGACGTCGACGGTGCTCACATCCGGTGTCTCCTGCTGACTCTCTTCCAGCGCTACATGCGCGCCATGGTCGAGGAGGGCCGGGTCTTCTCCGCCGTCCCCCCGCTGCACCGGATCGAACTCGTCCAGCCCAAGAAGGGCCAGGACAAGTACCTCTACACCTACTCCGACGCGGAGCTGCGCCAGACCCTTCAGGACCTCAACCGGCGTAACGTCCGCTACAAGGACAGCATCCAGCGCTACAAGGGCCTCGGGGAGATGGACGCCAACCAGTTGGCCGAGACCACGATGGATCCGCGCCACCGCACCCTGCGCCGGATCAACATCAGCGACCTCGAAGCCGCGGAGCAGGCGTTCGACCTCCTGATGGGCAACGAAGTCGCTCCGCGCAAGGAGTTCATCTCCAGCTCCGCCTCCACCCTGGACCGCGCGCGGATCGACGTCTGACCCTCCTGCACGAGCTTCCTAGGGCCCGGCACATACGCGTCCGCCCGCTCCCCCGTGACCGACGGGAGCGGGCGGACGCGTTCGGTGAGGGAGCGCTGCGGGGCGGGGGCTGCCGCAGGCGGCGGATGCGGCGTGCTTCGGTGACGGCGGTGATCAGGCCGCCACTGCGGCGGATGCACCCGCTGTGGTCCCAGCCCCGGATTCCGGCGCCTGGTACCGCGATACGTACTGTCATCGTCCGCCCCTGGGCGAGGCGTTGGGCAGACGCGGCCGGGCACCTCGTCGAGCAGGTGGGCGGAGGCGGTGCGGCGCGCGTGCTCCGCGGCGCCCAACAGCACCCTGCGCCTACGAGCAGGTCGAGGGCCCGTTCCACCGTCGAGCGGGACAGGCCGGTGTGGCGGGCCAACTCGGCGTTGCTGCTCTGCTCCCGGTCGACAGGCGGCCCAACGCCACCTCTGCGGTCGGTCGTGCTGATCATGCGGCGTTGTGCGTCGGCCATCTGTCGCTTTCCGTCTTTATGTTCAGAGTTGCGGTAAGAGCGAACGTAAATGCCGGGCGAGAGGCGTGCGGTGGGCAACGCGCGAGGTGCCGACAACTCGCGAGCAGCATTGGGCAGCGTGTGGTGCGGACGGTTTGGCGTGGACGGTTCGGTGCGGACATGGGAGGAAGTCGCGGTGCCGTCTCCACCCGGCTGACCCGCTCTCCACCCCCGGGTGGAGAGCGATTTTCAACCCCCGGCTTGATCCGCTGGCCAGTGGATTTCCGTAGATTCGAGGACATAGCAAATCGTCGAGTCGCCCTTCGGAGGCAACTGCCATGTCCGGTCTGGTCAACGCGCTGGTGATCCTCGCGGTCATCGGGGTGGTGCTCGCCCGCCAACTCAGGCCCCGCGCGGTCGCCGGCGGCCGGTGGTGGCTCATTCCCGTCGTTCTGGTCGTGCTGGCGATACGGGACAGAGGCAACCTGATCGACGGGCAGCACCAGCAAGCCGCCGTGACGCTGCTCGCCGCGGAGTTGGTGGTTGGGGCCGCGATGGGCGTCGTCTGGGCCACGACCACTCATATGTGGTCCGAGCCCGACGGCCGGGTGATGGTGAAGGGCACCAAGGCGACCCTCGCGGTATGGGTGCTCGGCATAGCCGTCCGCGTGGGGCTGTACGCGGTCGCGTCCGCGGTGGGCGTGCATCAGAGCTCGTCCTCGGTGATGCTCACAGTCGCGGCGACACTGCTGATACGCAGCGGGGTGCTCTTCTGGCGAGCCCAGGGCCTGGGGCCGTCGTGCCGTACGGTTTCATGAGCACCTGGACGTCCTGGCCCTCGCAGGAGGCGTTGTCCCGTGAGATGCGGCCGCGGGCCCGGCGGGGTATCGGGCGGGGCATCCGGCTGGTGCTGGCGGTCGCCGCTATGTGGGGGATCATCGCCAAGGGCGAACTGAGCCTTTGGGCGACCCTGGGTGCGTGCCTTGGGGTGCTGGTTCTGTACGGGGTGCTGTGGGTCTACTTCCGCACCACTCTGCGGCACAGGCTGTGGCCGGCACTCGGCATGGTCGCGCTGCTGGTAGCAGGCGGCGCCATTGCGAACGGACTGGACGCGGCACTTCCCGCGGTGATGCTGTGGTGCGGGTGTGCAGTGCTGGCGCTGGAGCGGCTGCCGCTGGCCGCTGGGCTGCCCGTGGCGGCGATCGCGCTCACGTTCTTCGCGTTGTTCGACAGTAGTGACAACTGGCTGGTGACGACGTTGACCGCGCTCGGACTGTCCCTCGCGGGATACACCGTGCGGCTGGACGCGGAGGCGCGTGGGAACACCCATCGGCTGCTGGCCCAGGAGCGGGCCGCGCGGAAGGCAGAGGCGGAGACGGCTGCGCTCGCCGAGCGGGCCAGGATCGCCCGGGAGATCCATGACGTGCTTGCGCACAGCCTGTCGGCGCAGACAGTCCACTTGGAGGCCACCCGGCTGCTGGTCGAGCGGGGGGCAGACCGGGAGGTGGTGCTGGAGCGGGTGGTCGCGGCCCGGCGGATGGCACGGGAAGGGTTGGCTGAGACTCGGCAGGCGCTGTCCGCGCTGCGCGGGGACATGGCACCTGTGGAGGAGTTCCTGCGGGAGTTGGTGGCGTCGGAGGGAGCGCGGTTGGAGGTGGACGGGGAGTCGAGGCGGCTGCCGGCGGAGGCGGGGCTGGCGGTGCGGAGGGTCGCTCAGGAGGCGATGACGAATGTGCGCAAGCACGCGCCGGGAGCGGATGTCGTGCTGCGGCTGGAGTACCGGCCGGAGGAGGTGGAGTTGGAGTTCCGCGACTTCGGAGGCCGATCGCCTGTGGATAACTCTTTGGGGGCTTCTGGATCGGGCTACGGTCTTCGGGGGATGCGGGAGCGCGCCGAACTGTTGGGCGGCGCGTTGGACGCCGGACCGGCAGAGGAGGGCTTTGTGGTGCGCTTGCGGGTGCCCGCGTGACGCGGGTCGTGGTCGCGGACGACCAGACGGTGGTGCGCGAGGGAATCGTGATGTTGCTGGGGCTGCTGCCCGGGATCGAGGTGGTGGGAGCGGCCGGAGACGGAGAGGAGGCGGTGCGGCTGGTGGTGGAGCAGAAGCCGGATGTGGTGCTGATGGATCTGCGGATGCCCCGGTGCGACGGGGTTGAGGCGACCCGGCGGATTCGGGCTCAGCACCCGGGCACGCAGGTGGTGGTGCTGACGACGTATGCGGATGACGACTCGTTGTTCCCGGCGTTGCGGGCCGGCGCGCGGGGATATCTGACGAAGGACGTGGGCGGGGACGAGATCGCCCGGGCCATCGCTGATGTGACGGCCGGGCGGGCGGGGTTGTCGTCGTCGGTGCAGCGCCGGGTGCTGGACGTGCTGGCTCAGGGTGAGCCCGCGGCGGCGGGTCCGGTGAGATGTGAGGGAGAGGAGTTGCCAGACGGGCTGACGATACGAGAGGCGGAGGTATTGGCACTGGTGGCAGAGGGGTTGTCCAACGCGGAGATCTCCGAGCGGCTGCACGTAAGCATGGCCACCGTAAAGACGCACATCAACAACCTGTTTGCCAAGACTGGGGCACGCGATCGGGCTCAGGCGGTGGGATACGCCTACCGGCACGGGATCACCTGATGGTGTGAAGGTTTCGGCTTGTTGGACCTGGATCTTCCCACTCTGTCCATGATTGGCCGCACGGCCGACCGGCCGGTGGATCGAGGAGAGTTCGGTGGACGAGCACGACGGGGGAGACCCCGGGACGCTGGGGGTGGACAGCCCGTGGCGGCAGGCCACGGTGGCACGGCAGTGGATGCCGGAGCCGGATGCGGGTCCGGGCGCGGACAGAGAACCGGCGGAGAGGTCCGCGGCGACGCCGCAGGCGCGCCGCGCGGACGAGGCGGCCACCCGGGCGGCGGTGTATCTGGAGGTGCAGCGCAGCGCGACGTTCGGGGAAGTGCGGGACAGCTACCGGGGGTTCGCATTTCCGGCAGCGGCGGCGTTCGTCACCTGGTACCTGCTGTACGTGGTGGCGGCGACCACCGCACCGGGGCTGATGGCCCGGCGGGTGGCGGGTGAGTTGAATGTGGCGATGGTCGCGGGGCTGGCGCAGTTCGCGACGACTTTCCTCCTGACGTGGGCGTATGCGCGGCATGCGCGGCTGCGGCGGGACCGGGCGGCGCTGGACCTTCGGTGGACGCTGGCCACCAGGACCGGGCAGGAGCGGGTGCGGTGACAGGACAGTTGACGGGTCGGCTGGCAGAGCAGTTGGCGGGACAGCCGGCGGGGCAGCGGACGCATGCGGCGTATCTGGCGGACGGGGCCGGGGATCACCAGGGGCTGGCGATCGTCCTGTTCACGGTGTTCGTGTCGGTGACGCTGGCGATCACGGCGTGGGCGGGGCGGCGGCGTAGTTCGTCGGTGGAGTTCTTCGCCGGTGGGCGGCTGTTCACCCCGGCGGAGAACGGCTTCGCGATTGCCGGGGACTACATGTCGGCGGCGTCGTTCCTCGGGATCTCCGGGCTGATCGCGCTGTTCGGGTATGACGGGCTGCTGTACTCGGTCGGGTTCTTCGTGGCGTGGCTGATCGTGCTGATGCTCGTCGCCGAACTGGTGCGGAACGTCGGGCGGTACACGCTGGCGGATGTGCTGTCGGCGCGGATGCGGCACCGGTCGGTGCGGATCGCGGCGGGGACGGCGTCGGTGACGGTGTCGATCCTGTACCTGGTGGCGCAGATGGTCGGTGCGGGCAGCCTCGTCGGGCTGCTGCTCGGCGGCACCGGGACGGCCAGGACCTGGACCGTGATCGGGGTCGGGGCGCTGATGGTGGTCTATGTGTCGTTCGGCGGGATGCGGGCGACCACGTGGATCCAGATCGTGAAGACCGTGCTGCTGATGGGCGGGACGGTGGCGCTGACGGTGATGGTGCTGGTCAAGTTCCATGGAAACGTGGACGGGTTGTTGCGGTCGGCGGTGACGGGCAGCGGGCAGGGCGACGCGTTTCTCGCGCCGGGGCTGAGGTACGGCGTCAGCGGCACGTCGCGGCTGGACTTCATCAGCCTCGGGTTGGCGCTGGTGCTGGGCACGGCCGGGCTGCCGCACATCCTGTCGCGGTTCTACACGGTGCCGACGGCACGTTCGGCGCGACGGTCGGTGGTGTGGGCGATCGGACTGATCGGTGCGTTCTATCTGATGACGATCGTGCTGGGCTTCGGGGCGGCGGCGATGGTCGGTTCCGACACGGTGCGGGCGTCGAACGACGCGGGCAACACGGCGGTGCCGCTGCTCGCGGAGGCGCTGGGCGGCGGATCGGGTACGACCGGCGGCGCGGTGCTGTTCGCGGTGGTGGGGTCGGTGGCGTTCGCGACGATTCTGGCCGTGGTGGCGGGCATCACGCTCGCGTCGTCGGCGTCGGTGGCGCACGACCTGTACGCGACGGTGCGGCGTAGGCCCCGCCATGCGGCCAGGGGCGACGCGGGCAATCCGGGCGGCCACATGGAGGAGGACGAGGTACGGGTGGCGCGGTTCTCGGCGGTCGGGATCGGTGCGGTGGCGATCGCGCTGAGCCTGCTGGCGCAGGATCAGAACATCGCGTTCCTGGTCGGGTTGGCGTTCGCGGTGGCGGCGTCGGCGAACCTGCCCTCGCTGCTCTACTCGCTGTTCTGGCGGCGGTTCACCACCAAGGGCGCCGTGTGGTCGATCTACGGCGGACTGATCCCGGCGTTGACCTTGGTGGTGCTGTCGCCGGTGACGTCCGGACAGGCCGACTCGCTCTTCCCCGGGGTGGATTTCCATGTCTTCCCGTTGGAGAACCCGGGGTTGGTCTCGATCCCGCTGGGCTTCTTCGCCGGCTGGCTGGGCACCGTGCTGACCCGGGAGCCCGCGGACGAGGCGGCGTTCGCGGAGACGGAGGTGCGGTCTCTGACGGGAGCGGGGGCCGTGT
>NZ_JACEGK010000008.1:0-37854 GCF_056859195.1 Streptomyces sp. NH27 | reverse complement strand
CCCCTCATCCCCGCCCCATCCGCCACCCACCATGCGGTACAGTATCCCCGCAGCGTCTTTCCGAAGCCGCTCGCCTGCGGATGGAGTTTAATGGTAGAACATGAGCTTCCCAAGCTCAGAGCGCGGGTTCGATTCCCGTCATCCGCTCCATATAAAAGCCCCAGGTCGAAGACCTGGGGCTTTCTCGTTGTCCAGACCACGTGAGGAGTCGCACCGCTTCCGCACCACATCTGGCGGTTGATCGGTACTCTCACTCGGTGTGCGGCAGCGAAGCATTGTCCGTTGTCACCCTTGGTCTCCCACGACGGCGTCCCAGCGCTCAGTACGGGACAACGTGAGTGCACCCACCCACGACGGATCGACAGGGTCTTCCCACGTCTCCGGGAGCCGGAGAAGGTGCTCAAGCGCTTCCCTTGGGAGCGGTGGACCGTACTGCATACCGGGTTCACCGTCCGGAGAGGTCCGGCGTTCCAGCCGGCAGACCTCGACCCAGCCACGATCCACAAGGCCCAGGAGAGCGGCCGCGACGTCCTCGTCCGAAGCCGGCTCGCCACGGCCGTCCGCACTGCCGCACGCATACGGAAGGATCCCCCACACCTCCTGGGCGCAGACCAGCAGATCCCGCTCCACCCGTGTCAAGCCGTCCCACAGCGCATCCTTCACCGTGCAATCCTCCCACCCAGCCGTACCGTCCTCCCGCCCCCGCACGCCGGTCGGCAGCCCGCAAGGTGCAGGTTGGTACGAGCCCGGCGCCTGGCGCACGGCAGCCAGTCGGAGCGAGGCCGCGCTCGGCGTCCCAGCGCAGCGCATCTCCTGGGAGTTGATCCCGCCCCGGGTACGGGTCGGTCCAGTCTCCTCGGGAGCAGTCGGCGTCGGTCTTCGTGCCGAACGTCATCGGTGGACGCGCACACGCCGACAAGGGTGTTGGGGCCGGCGCCCAAACCCGAGAACGTACAGAAGACATCAAGGCCCCCCGCAAACAAGCGCGCAGGGGGCTCAGGTGGCACGATGGAACGCGAGCGCCGACCGGTGCCGTGAAGGTCCACGGGGGGGACACCATGGGGGACTTCTCGGGTATAGACCCGACCGGGCTGAAACAGATGATCACGTCGTTCGACAGCGACCGGCAGAACCTGCGGGACCTCGCGTCACGCTACAAGGGGCAGTTCGCGGCGAAGGGGCTCGAGACCCAGGACCTGAGCAGTCTCCTCACGATCTGCGGGTGGCTGGACGACCAGTCGCCGCAGCTCAAACGGCGGGAGAACCTGGCCGCCGCGGCGGCCGCGGGCGACGGGCCGGACATCCACATGGTGCAGATCCCGGAACCGGTCACCGAGACGTCCGCGCAGGCGCAGGCGGACGGCAAGAAGCTGGCCCAGCAGTTCAACGACAACAATGGCGGCAACGGCAAGGCCGGCGACCAATACCACTCGCTTGCCCAGGAGTTGCTGGCCCACCAGGACGACCCGGACTACTGCTCGGCCTTCTACGCCAACCTCACCCCGTCGGAGGCCACCAGCCTTCCCACGCTGCTCGCCACCACCGGCAGCAGCACCGCGGGCAACGACCTGATGGTCTTCAGCCACGCGCTCGGCACCGCGACCGAGGCCGGATACCCGGCACCGGGCTTCGACAAGGTCGTCTCGTACTACACCTCGCCCTGCCCAAGGGCTCCAGCAGCGTGGCCTGGGACCGGGCCGCGATGCTCCAGTACGGCACCTTCCCCACGGACTTCCTGGTCAAGACCACCCGGGCCAACGGACTCGACCAGTTCGCCAAGGACCCCGACCGGCCGCTCAGCGGCGACTCGTTCGACGCCCAAGCGCTCGGGCTGCCGCAGGACGTCGTGACGCTCGACCTCCAGGCGCTGTCCCCCAACGAGGCCGCCACCCAGCAGGTCTTCGCCGGCATGGGCCAGGACCCGGGCAAGACCGACCTGAACGGCAACCTCAAGTCCCTGGCCTCCTACGCCGGCAAGCAGCACGACCCGGCCCTGACCACCGCGTTCCAGAACACCCTCATGGCCGGCTCGGGCGACCACTCGACGCAGGGCCCCTACGGCTCGTACTACGCCCCGCTCCTGCACACCGGAACCGAGACCACCTTCGCCACCGCCGCGATGAGCGCGCTCAGCGGCAGCCACGCGAAGCAGAGCGACTACCAGGACTTCATCACCACCACCTTCACCACCTTCGGCCAGCCCGCGGACGCCACCCCGCAGCAGGCTGGCAACCAGGCCGCCTCTCTGCTGCGGCTGACCGAGAACGCCGACCCGAAATGGGACGCCACCCGCCCCGCGATCCACTCCGTCGCCGACCAGGCCGAAGCGGGCAAGGACGATCCGGACTTCATGAAGGGCTACTACGGCAACGACGGCGCCGACCTCGAATCCAACCTCGCCCTCGAACTCAAACGCCATGGACGGCACCCACGGCAGCACCGTCCTCAGCCCCGACTCCACCAAGATCCTCGGCGAGTTCGGCGACAACCTCGCCTCGGCAACCCGGCTCAGCAAGGACGGCAACCTCCCGCAGTTCGACGCAAAGACCTTCACCTCCCCCCACGACATGTGGTCGGCGAGCATGCTCGTCAAGTACGGCCCGTCCGGCGACAAGTGGGAACCCACGTTCCTGACGAACATGAGCGACGCCGCCCTGCACTGGCGCGCCGACCAGAAGGACAACCTGCGCCCGAGCTACGCGCCGGGGAACATCAGCTTCGGCACGGTCGACGCGTGGGCCGACCCGGCCGACGCCTGGTACAAGGAACTCGGCCTGCACGAGGACGACTTCCACAAGAACATCGCCGAGCAGCAGGACGTTGCCCGGGGCGTGGCCGCCAACGACCCCAGCCTCGCGGTGCTGTCCAAGCTCGGGCAGAACCCGCAAGCTTCCCGCGACCTGCTCTCCGGCGGAGACGGCAGGTTCGCCGCCGACCAACTCGTCAATGACAACTGGCAGACCCCCGGGGTCAGTGACGACTCGAAGTTCCCCGCTCAGGTCCTGCTCGCCGCGACGAAACCCAACGGCCTGGAGGGCGACGAACTGGCGAAAGCATCCACAGCGGCGGCCAACGTCTTCCAAGGAGCGCTGGACAACGGCAACACCGAGAAGAACCGCAGCGCGGACATCAAGGAGCAATACCCGCAGTTGCCCGACCAACTCGCAGAGAGCCTGGCGCAGGTCGCAGCGATCTACGTGCCCGATCTCGCCCAGAGCATGAACGACAACGCAGCGGCGAAGCCCGATCCGAAGCAGGTGCGGTTCACTTCGTCGGTCGACCCGACGACGCACATGCCGCTCATCACCACCGACTACAAAGCCATCGACCAACTGATGCACCAGTTCATGCCAGACCCCCGCGCGGCTGGCCTCTTCGAAGGCAGCATGGACGGATACATGGCCACGGCGGCGCAGAATCAGAAGGCGAACCCGACCGCGGCCGGTGACACGTTGCGGCAGCTCGCCATGCTTGACGGGCAGATGCAGAACGTCCGGGAAGACATGCAGTACACCCCGGCAGCCAAGAAGGACGAGCAGGCCAACAAGGCAGCGATGTGGACATGGGTCGCCGGCGGGGTCCTTGGCACGTTCGTCCCGGGCGAGGAGGAGGGGGCGGTCGTCTCCAACGCCATCCTCAAGAGCATGTCGACGAGTATCGCCGGCAGCACGGCCTGGGGCTCGTATCAGTTCCCGACGGACAATGCCGCCAAGGTGACCAGCCAGGCGCAGGCAGACCAGGACACCGAGATGCGCAGGCTGAAAGTACCCATCGTCCAGGGGCTCATCAGTTCAGGTCAGGTCAGGACTCCGCCGGACAGCAACTGGATCCACGGCGGGAAGCTGGACCCGGCGGCGATCACGGAAGACCCGAGCGGCTTCAATACCTGGTGGAACGAGAACGCCAAGGTCGGAACTCCCGCTTTGGATCTGTTCGGCCAGGCGAAGAACGGTTACAACGACGCCACCCCGCAACGCGCCGCCAACAGCGATGGGGCACAAGACGGTCAATAGGCGGGAAAGCGGCCCCGGACCAGCAGACGGACGACGGAGAGGACCGCGCATGCGGCGCTTGGCACGACACCCCGGAAAGGCCGCGGTGTTCGGCGCCGCATGCCTGCTCGCCGTCGCGGCGTGCGGCGGCCACCCGGGACCGCCGAGCCCGCCGAAGGCCGGACAGGCGCGGGTGATCGGACAGACGACGCACTCCGGGGACATCGGACCCGCAACGGTGGACGGCGAGCGGGGAATCGCGGCCGCCGCGGGCGGCGTCCTCTACATCAACACCACCGAACGCCTGGTGCGACTCGGCACGGACGGCGCCTACACCGACGTCTCCGGCCAGCAGGCCGGCGAGCCGGCGCCGCAGGACCGCGGCCTGAGCGGAGTGGTGGTCCGCAGCGACGGCGCCCTGCTGACCGGCGAGAACGGCCAGATCCTCGCCATCGCACCGAGCGGCAGGATCACCGTACTGGCCGGCACCACGGGCCACCTCCGTTCGCTGACCGCCTCCCTCGCCCACAGCACCCCGGCAGCTGGCTTCCGACTCACCAACGAGGCCACACCGTTGGCGGTGCAGAAGGACGGCACGGTGGTCATCGCCGACGGCAACGCCGTCTGGTCACTCGCGAACGGCCGCCTGACGCTGCGCTACCGGCAGGCCTCGGAGAAGGACCCGCAAGGGTACGTCTCGACGTTCAACGGCTCGACCTCGGCGGCCGATCCCGACGGCACCACCTTCCTCGCGCCGATCACACCGCACCCGCTCACCGACGTGGTCGTCGTCCCCGCAGACGGGCACGCGCCGCACAAACTCCAACTCCCCGCCCACATCGCAGGCGTGACCGTGCCGACCACTCAACTGGCACCCGCCTCTCTGGCGGGCGACGACGCGAACGGCGTCTACGTCACCACCTACGACGTGAAGAAGCGGGGCTCGTACGTCCTCCACGTCCACGACGGCCGCGCCGACCTCGTCGCGTCGAGCACCGCCTCCGCCGAGTCCGACACATGCGACGTACACAAGGCCGTGCCCGCACGCGACTTCCCCTGCTACTTCCCGGACGGCATCGCCTACCACTCCGGCCACGTCTACCTGGCCGGAAACCGCGCCTACGTCCTGGACATCGGCACCGGCACATGACGGCGGGGCCGAAGGTCGGTGCCGTCAGAGTCGGAGAGGTTGACTGGCACACCGAACGGGTCGACCCCGGCGCCTCGACTCCGCCGGGGGCCTTGGACAGGTACCTCTGCGCAGCGTGATCGGCGCCGGGCGCAAGTCTCGGTGCCGAGTCGCTCCCGTCACCCAGCCACTGCCCTGTACGACCTGCTCGTCGCACCACATCCGCACCATGCGCGGCGGCACGGCTCGGTCGGCCGTAGGCGCCAACGGCCAGGGCCCAGCGGGCGCCTCGGGGCCCGTAGCTGCCGCCGGTCAGCACGGATACCGACAAGACCCCCGTGATTCCAAGCTCAGAGCGCGGGTTCGATTCCCGTCATCCGCTCCATTGCACACCTCCAGGTCATGATCCTGGGGATTGTTTGTTGTCTGGACCGGATGATGCATTCCGTGCCCACTGGATTTCCGACGGGAATTCGCCCGTCGCGCCTTCGCTTTCCTGCCTCGGGCGCGCATCCGGTGGCCTCAGCTCCGTTGCGACTTCCCGTCGGCTCTCGGCGTCCAGCGCTGGTAGTACATGGCGACATTCACCGAGTATTGGCCGGCGTGCACTATCAGGGGAAAGGCTTGCCTGGCTCCGCCACGGACAGCAGCCCGTTGGGAGTCTTGTCCGCGGGCCAGTCGAGATGCCGTTGCAGTTCGGTCCCATGAAGGTCGGCAGTACCAAGAAGCGCGCCTCGTCGGCGAAGGCACCGACCAGCCAGCCGCGATGACCCGACTCTGGCAACAGATGTCGATGCTCCGAGGAGTGCGGATCAGGGGTTCGAGCTGGCCCAGCGTGTGGGCGTCATGCCGACTGCCACTTGACCATCGCATCGCCCGCGTCCGCAGCACTGGTAAAGAACTCTCGGAGCCTCGCCAGGTCCCTGCTCACCTCACCAGCCCACCTGGCATCCCAGGGACTCAACCCACGCACATCCATCATCTGCACGAGGGCTTCGTCCGGATCGCGCATGCACTTCTCGATGTCCAGGCCCCTGAGGAACTGCGCGGCAGCAGACACTTCGCTCGGATCAAGCACCGTCACAAGTGTCCCTATGAAGCCGTACTCGGGATCCTCGTACCCTTCCTCACGCGCCTCCCCGCCATAGACGGGCAGTTGGCAAACGCCCTCGGCGCTACGGCCGGTCGTCAGCACGAAATCGATCATGTCGGCGGTACTCGAGACCACCATGATCAGACCGGCACGGTGCAACGGCTCGAACGCCGGGTCACCCCAGTACGGCACCATCTCGGCCAGCTGACTCGCTGTCGCTGCGGCCACCGACTCATTGGAGAGTCGCCGCCAGTAATACTCAACACTCACCTATGATCCCTACGTCACGCTTCTCGCCCGGGCGCCCCGCGCCGACTTCGAGAAGCGTAGGACCGACCACCGACAGCGGCGCGGGCGCGCAGGCCGAAGAGCGGCTCGGATCGGCGCTCAGACTGCCGCCATAACCGCCGTCGGATCACGAATCTCATGATCGCCGCCGGGGCTCGGCCGCCGCACCATATCCGCACCACGAACAGCGGCACGGTGCGGTCAGCCACAGTCCCCAACGGCACTGGTCACATGGGTACTTCAGACCTTTACGTCTCGCTGACCAGCGCGGATGCCGACAAGAACCCTGTGATTCCCAAGCTCAGAGCGCGGGTTCGATTCCCGTCATCCGCTCCAAAGAAAAGCCCCAGCTCAGCGAGTTGGGGCCTTTTGTCGTCTAGACCAATTGAAGAGCCCGCACCACTTGCGCACCACATCTGGCGGTCAATCGGCCTGCCTCTTGACGACTACCAGATTTCGGTCGGCAGAGCGGGGGGAACCGATCCTCAGCGAGCGAGAATGATCTGGCCGTATTGGGTCCGCGTTGGCGGATCTCGCCGCCACGGATCTGATCAGGCGGGGCATGAGCGGCGCGGACGCGGACGCCCCTTGGCAAGGTCCGCGCACTGCGGCATTTCCGTAACAGCCATCCGGCGGAGCACGAAGTGCGGGTCGTGCGACGGTTGCCAGGGCCCCAAGTGCAAGATCCCGACGCCCTGCCTCGAGGAGACTGCCCACCGGCCTCGGCACAGGGGTAGCCACCGAGAGGCCGACCTGTCAGCATTTGATCGGGTTCCTGACCTTCAGGTGGGGGTGTTGCATGACGTCCGTGCAAAACAACGACCAGCGACTGCTCGACCGAATCCTGGATGACCAGCACCGGCGGCTGGCGCCGGAGAAAAGTCGAGACGACTTCTTCACGTTCTTCGCTGCCGACAAGGCGCTCCAGGACTGGGACCTGGACAATGACGAGATCATGGACGGCGTCGTAGACGGGGCACACGACTGCGGAATAGACGGCATCTGGACGTTCGTGGACGACCGATACGTTACCGCGGATGCCCATCGATATCTGTCCTCGCGGGCGAACACGTTCGAACTGGTCATACTGCAGGCGAAGAACACTTCGGGCTACCAGGAAACGGTGATCGAGAAGCTGCATTTTCATCTGCCGACGCTTCTTGATATGAGTCGCGACGAAGCAGATTTGGCATCTCATACCAATGCCAAACTCCTTGATCGAACGCGGCGCTTCCTCCAGATCCTCGAAGAACTGGCGTCATCGTTCCCACAGGTCCGTGTCAGGGTGATCTATGCCAGCAAGGCCGCCGAGGGCCCGCACCCGAACGTGAAATCCAAGGGCGACCGACTGCGCCGGGAACTCGCGAAGATCACCTCCGACACCAAATCGGAGCTTGAGTACCTAAACGCCGCCGATCTGCGCGAGCGCACTGCCAGGGGTGCCAAAGCCGTCGCGCAACTGGTCTTCTCCGAGACCCCAATGAGCACATCAATGGGCGAGGGGTACGTGTGCTTGGCCCGCCTGGATGAGTACTACCGCTTCATCACCTCCGACAACGAAGCACTACGACTTGAGTTATTCGAGTCGAACGTACGCGACTACGCGGGATCAACCGCGGTGAACAGCGCCATCAGCGAGACCCTGAAGTCGGGAACGGGCGAGGATTTCTGGTGGTTCAACAATGCGTAACCGTCGTGGCTGATGCAGCCCAGATCGCCGGGAAGAGGATCGTCGTCAAGGACCCGCAGATCGTCAACGGGCTGCAGACCAGTCATGAACTCTACAGCTACTTCCAAAACGGCGGCCAGCACCGAGACAGGTCGCTCCTGGTCAAGATTGTCGTCGCCCCGGAATCCGGCACGGCACGCGACCGAATCATCAGGGCCACAAATAGTCAAACTCAGCTACCAGCCGGCGCTCTGCGTGCAACCGAGCCCGTTCAGAAGGACATCGAGGAAAGCCTTTCCCACTCCGGCGGCTACTACTACGAACGCCGCGCAAGCTACTACCGCAACCTCGGCTTCCCACTGGACCGGGTCGTCAGCATGTCCCGCCTGGCACGCGAGTTCACCGCATTCGCTCTGCGCGAGCCGCATACAGCACTCCGGCACTCAGAAGCGCTCCTGCTGGATGACCAGCACTACAGCCAGATATTCTCCACAAGGCTGGATCTGGATATCTACCGCCTCTGCCTCGACATTCATACCCGGTTACGCGGTTTCCTGACAAAATATGCGGAAGACCGACCATTGCTCGGGGAGACACTGGAGAACTGGCTGTACCCGCTGTCAGCCATGTCCGCCTACACGCTGACCCGGCTGCGTCAGCCCACTACCCGGGACATGCTCAACATCGACCTCGACCACCTCAGCGATGACCTGATGAGTCGCATGACGGGCACACTCGAACAGAACTTCAAGTCCGCCTTGCGCTACAACAAGGCCGGAGGCGTCGACCGCATCGCCCGCACCCCCGACTTCACCGCCAAACTCCGTCAAGCAGTCATTTCCCAAGGTCGGTACCACATTGAGCGCTAACGGCTCGATACGGTGAAGGTACAGGTCAGTGCGGTGACCACCCGGACTCCCGTGCGAGGCTCGTCACATGTCACGCCTACAGCCGCTTTGAGGGGACAAAGGACGGGGCGCGCCCACGGCTTCGCCGAGCTGTGCACTTACGAGGCGGCCCTCGTCGATACGGTCAGGAGGCCACCCGCCAAGGCTTCCAGATCCTGCAGGTGGAGAACGCGCTGTGGGTCGGCGGCTCCCGGAAGCGGGACGTGCAGCGGCTCCGTCCAGCGGCTGGGGACACCAGCGATGCCGTACACCGCCCCGGCCAGTGCGCCGGTGACTGCCGCGACGGTGTCCGTGTCACCGCCCAGGTCGACGGCTGCCCGCACCGCACCCTCGTAGGAGTCGGTGGTCCGCAGCGCCCAGACCGCGGAGCCGAGGCAGGGCCAGACGGCACCGTTGAACTCCGTGGCCTGCTCGGGTCCCCACTCCGAATCCAGTACGGTCGCGTACCGGCCGCGATGTTCAGCACTCGCTCCGGCCAGGGTGGCGGGGATGGCCTCGACCGGGTCGGCACCGTCCAACGCCACGCGCAGGAGCTCGTGGAAGATCGCGGTACCTTCCCACGCGGCCGGGTCCCCGTGGGTGAGCGCGGCAAGCCTGCGCCCCGCGTCCATGGTGGCCGCCTTTCCACGCCCGCCGAAGAACACCCCCGACGTGGCCGCCCGCATCAATGCGCCATTCCCCGCAGCCCGTTGATTGGTGCGGAAATGGGACTCGGCCGCCTGATCCCACGGCAGACCGTTGGTCAGAACATCCTCGGTCTGCAGCCCGATGTCCTTCGGATCGGCCGCCGCCCATCGCTGAAAACGCGCGAAGACATCCAGCAGGTCCAACCCGCACCGTGTCATCAGCGACTCACCGACATGCACAGCCATCTGCGTATCGTCGGTGGCCTCCCCCACTTCCCAGCCACCACCTCCGCACATCTCACCACCCGCACCCGGCTGTGGAAACCGTGTGGAGAACACCCCCGCCGCACCGAACTCGAACGGCGCACCCAGCGCATCCCCCACCGCTGACCCAACCACGGCCCCGACCGCACGCTCCACACGATCCATCCCGGCATCATAGAAGCGCGGTCCCGCTGCCAGGGTCGGCGTCGGCTCTCCGTCCGCCGGCAGCGCCACCACGCGCCACTACCGCACCAGTTCAGACGGCATCCCACGGACGCGCACGGCAAGGACAGCCAGTCCCCCAAGTCCCACGCAGACGAGGACAAGCTCCCCACCTGCAACGACACCATCCGATCCGAGGGGTGGTGTCACCGGGCCCGGAGACATCGACGGACCGCTGATGAGGGGCTTGAGCACCGGCTTCACCCGAGCCGGACGAGCTCTCCGTAACGTGGATGTGGCTGCTCGGTGCCCAGGCAAGGCCGGACGACGGCGGGGCCATCCGGACCCGCCGGCTTGCGGACCTCGGCCCTGGCCGGCAGGCGCTTCGTCGGCTCGACCACGGACTACGACGTCGTGTTGTACCACTGCTGAGTTGGGTCGCCAGCGCTGAAACCCCCGCGGGCGCAGAGCGGTTGCACCCGCGGGGGTGCGGGTGTCGAGCGGCCGGCCGGGTTCCGGCGACACGGGGCTCGCACGACGTACGGGGACCGCAGCGCCTGACGGGGGCGGCGTGGGTGTCAGCCGATGGAGAGGGCCACGTGCTCGTTGAGCACGACGGTGTCGCGCCTCCGGACGGGTACGGACTCGTCGCGGCGCACGGTGACGGCCGGTTGCCCGCCACGGAGCAGCACCGCGTCGCCGACGCCGCTCAGATGGGTGTAGGACCAGCCGCTGTCGGAAAGTTCGAAGGCTCCGTGCATGCGGCTGATGTCGGGCCGGTTGACATTGATGTCCTTCAAGCTGCGACCGACGGTCACGTAACCCGTCTCGGTCCGGCGCATGGCGACCACGGCATCGTCGACGACCACCCGCACGTCGAGGGTCTCCCGCAGGGTGGGGCGGCCCGCCGTCAACGCACTGTCATAGACGACGCGCAGGGAACGACCACCGGGGTAGTGCAGGACACTTCCGTCGGGGACCGACACCGGCGTTCCCGGCCTGGCCTCCAGCCCCTGGCCCAGTACGACCCGCGCCGAGGACTGCTGGACCCATTGGAAGCCCGGCCGCCCGTCGACGCTGTCGAACCAGCGGAATGATCCGACAACCGTGCTGCCGGCGCCAGGTCCCCCGACGGCCGGCCCGTCCGGGGTCAGGGAGAGCGGAAGGTCCAGCGGGCGGCCGACGTAGAGCCGTGCCGCCTCGCCGTCCCGCTCTTCGAGAAGGACGAGCGTGGCGGCCGCCTGCGGGGAGCTCTCGGCGACCAGCGGGGCCCAGACACGCTGCTCGGCTTCCGCAGACGTGCGCCGCAGGAATCCACGGGCGGGGCTCACCCGCGCCGTCAGTTCCAGCCAGCTGTGCCGGGCCTCGTCCTGGCGGACGAAGAACCGGAACTTCCGGCTGTCGGCGACATGGCCGTTTCGCCCCGAAATCGACCACTCCATGTGGCGGGTGCCGACTCCTACGACGTTGCTGACCAGTTCCTGGCGCCTCGCGGTTCGCTCGACACCACCACTGACCGCGCCGAAACCCGGCGTGATCGAGACGTTCACGCTGGTCGCCGCCTGGCCGTCGGCGTACTCCACGGACGGTGACGGCGCCCAGGCCACCGGAACCGGGAAGCCAGGCGGCGCGTGGAGCCGTGCCGAGACCACGAGGTCGAGGTCGCTCTTCGGCTGCGCGGACCGGACGGTGACGGGGACCGAGACCACGAGATGGCCCGCCGCCCGGACGAGATCCGTGTCCTCCAGGAGCGCGGAAGTGGCCACCTCGCAGTCGATCTCCCCGATGACGACCACCGACGCCTGTGCGTACGGGCCGCTGCCGCGTCCGGGCATCCCAACAACCTCCAGCAACATAAAGGGAATTCGGAGTGCTCCCGGCCCGAGGCCCAGGGCCACCGGGCCACCGGGCCACCGGGCCACCGGGCCACCGGGGAGAGCGGGCCCGGTCCGCTCAGTCGGCCGGAACGGTGGGCTGTGGCGGCAGCACCGGCAGCGAATCGAGGCCGCGCCGCGCCTTCTGATCACCAGGATGCTGGTCGAGTACCTGCTGCCAGTGCTCTCGGGCCGTGTCACGGTCGCCCAACTCCAGGCAGGCCAGGGCGAGAGCGCTCCGGGCGTCCGCGTCGTGCGGATACCAGAACACGCATGCCGAGAAGAAGTCGCGGGCCAGGTCCGGACGGCCGTTGCGGGCCGCGGCGAGGCCGTCGTTGAACAGCCTCGCCGCGTGCGCTCTCATCCGCAGCCGGCCACGCACGGCGAACCGGGAGAGCTCGGTGTCTCCGGCGTCCGGCGGCTCGGAGCCGGTTCCGTTCGACGGTGTGTCGGTCATGCGAGCGCCCTCCGGTGCTCAGAGTTCGGGAATTCCGGTGCCGGCCGCGGACGGGCGGGCGAAGCCCGCCTGGATCTGGCTCAGCCGTACCCGTAGTTTGACGCTCTCGTCGATGACCTCGTACGGGTTAATCGCGATCTGCGCGTCCAGCACGGCGATCCGTTCCTCGATCTTCGCGATCTCGCTCTCCGCGTTCGCGTCCTGCTGCACCTGCGCGAAACTCATGAGCTGCTGAGCGGTCCCGCGGATCCGGGTGATCAGCGACTCGGCCCGTTCGGTGACGGTGGCCACGGGCTGCGCGGACGGCGCACGCTGGAGGCCGCGCAGATACTCCAGGAGGTCCTTGAACCTCTGCACGGCCTCGCCGTACGCGCGCTGGTCCCGGTTGGTGTAGGCGCGTTCGCCGCTGCGGCGGTGCTCTTCGATCGTCCGGGAGATGTCGCCCGCGTCGAAGGGCCTCCCGTCGGGGACACCGTCGCGAAGGTAGTGGGCGTGCCGCTCCCGGCAGTCCTCGACCAGCTTGTCGAACTCGGCCTTCGGTGGGCGCAGTTCGCCCTGGCCCTTGCCCACTGCGTCGACGAGCCGGCGCATCTGGTCGAACTCGTGGGTGGCCTGCCCCACGTCCCCGCGCTCGCGCGCCTCGGTGAATGCCTGCCGCGCCACCTTCAGCTGCGCCGCGGCCGTGGCCCGCCGGCCTGCCGGGAGGACGGCCAGATTCTCCTGGAACCGCCGGGTGAGGTCGCCGGCGTCCTCGGACGTGGGCATGTCGCGATCGGTCGGCAGTTGCACGGTGGCCTGGTACGGCGTGTCGCCGATGGCGCCCTCCACGGTGATCGCATAGTTCTCGTGCATCACCACGTGCATCCGGATCGGCGTGTCCTTCGGCGTCGAGCGCGGCACCCGGACCCCGACCACCTGGATCGGCCGGCCCTCCTGGAACAGCCGCAACTCGACGCTCTCCACGTCGCCGGGGTGGCGGAAGTCGTAGTCCTTGGCGAAGGGCAGCGTCTGCAGCACGTCGATCAGCAGGAACTGGCTGGTCTCGCCGTCCTTGCGCACCTCGATCGTGATGGGCTTGGTGTTCTGCGCGCCGCTCGCGGACCCGCCGAGCGGCTTCGCGGCCTCGGCGTTGTGCGCGAGCGAACGGTTGGCGGCGCCCCGCTCCGCACCGGCGCCGTCGTAGACCGCGAAGGAGAACTCGGTCTCCGCGTCCGGCTGGACCGGAATCCGGGTAAAGGTGAACGAGCCCTCGTCGGTCAGGTCGGCCTCGTCCTCGTAGTCGCCGGCGGTCAGCAGGACCCGGCCGCCGCGAAGGTCCACGTCGGGCGACAGGGACTCGACGGTGCCGCCCACACTGAGCCGGGACGTGCTGGTGTTGCCCGCGCCGCGCAGGTTGATCCGTACGGTGCGCTCCTCGTCCCGGACGACCAGGCCGCCGACCGCGGCGGCACGCACCGCCGCGCCGAGCGCCACCACGGTGTCGACCTTCTCGTAGACCGGCTCGGTGCACCTGGCGCGGTCACGGCGCGCCCCGTCGGAGGTCGGCTCGCCGCACAGTTCGCGGGTGACGAGTTCGCGGACCAGCGGCATGTGGGTGGACCCGCCCGCCAGGATGACGGCGTCCACGTCGGCCAGGCCGATGCCGGCCCGCTCCTCGGCCCGGGCGATCGCCTCGTCGCAGTGCAGGAAGGTGCGCTCGACGAACGGCCGGGCGATCTCCTCCAGTTCGGGTCGCTCCAGCACGGTCTCGACCACGACCGGTTCGCCCGCCTTGTCGATCAGCAGCCCGCTGTCCCGCACCATGTACTCGTGGTTGTCCGACAGGGCCTTCTTCGCGCCCTCGGCCATCGCCTTGAGCCGGCTGAACCGGGCTCGGTCCTCCTCGTCGCGCTCCGGATCGAGGTCCAGGGCCCAGCCGTCCGACTGCAGCACGGCCTGCAGCCGCCGGGCGAGCGCCGCGTCGATGTCGTCGCCGCCGAGCCGGTTGTTGCCGCTGATGCCGAGCACCTCGAAGCTGCCCGCGGTGCAGCGCAGGATGCTGACGTCGAAGGTGCCGCCGCCGAGGTCGTAGACGAGGAAGGTGCCGTCCCGGGTCGCGGTACGCCAGCAGTGATAGCTCGCCGCGGCGGTCGGCTCGTGCAGCAGGCTCAGCACCTCAAGGCCGGCCAGTTCCGCCGCCTCCCTTGTCGCGTCGATCTGCGGCTGGTCGAAGTAGGCGGGGACGGTCACCACCGCACGGTCCACGAGCCACCGGCTGGACGGCCCGTCGAAGGCCGCCACGTCCGTCTCGATCTGCCGCTTCATCTCCGCCAGGATCAGCGCGGAGACCTGCTGCGGGCTCAGTTGCTCGCCGCCGAGGTCCACCGTGGCCCGGGTGCCCATCAGCCGCTTGATCGAGCTGATCGGCTCCGGCCTGCCGCCCTTGCGGGAGTAGGCCCGACGACCGACGACCGGCTCCGGCACACCGGCGCGACGCCATACGCAGCTCGGCGTGGTGGCCGACTTCGTGTTCGGGTCCAGGTGGATCACGATGTCGCGGTCGGTGGGATTCATCACGGCGACCGCGCTGTTGGTCGTGCCGAGATCGATCCCCACCGCCTTGCTCACCAACTGCTTCATACGCTTCCCCGTTCCGGGTCCTGTTCCTGCTTCGGTGCCTGCTCCGGCGCCTGCTCCGGCGCCGTCGGCGCGCCCATCTGCACGCGCGCGAACCGTACGGTCCTGCCCTCGTGGAACACCGCGCGCTCCTCCGTACGCGCGACCACCTCCGTGTCGAACTCCGGCCGGTGCAACCACCCGGTCACATCCACCCAGTCCAGGACCTCCGCGGCCGGCAGACCGGTGGGGTCGCGCAGTTCAATGCTGTTGTCGGCCAGGATCTGCAGCATCTGGTTCTTGAGGATCCGCAGCTGCCGGTGCAGGCCGCGCCGGTCCTGTGCCACCGGGGACTCCTCGGCCGCGTCCACCAGCTGGTCCAACCTGCCTGCCAGCACCGCGAGTTCGTACAGCGGCTCGCGGGCCTCCTCCGCGGTGTTCCGGGCCTCCTGCTCGGCAGCGTGCATGTCCTCCGCCGCACGCCTGACCACGCTGATCAGTTCGCTCTCCGGGGAGTAGAACTCACCGGGCACGTCAGGGACCTCGCGACCGGAGAAGTCGTACCAGTCGAGCGGCGCCTGCCCGCCCGCCTCAGCCGAAGAGGACATCGCGCACCTCCACGAGGGTGGGGCCGCCGAACTCAGCCGTCGGCAGTGCCCGCAACAGCGGGAGCACCTCGTCCAGTTCGGCGTCGGCCGCCCAGCGGGTCAGGGTCCGGATCGCGGTCCGCAGGTCGACGTCCGCCGCAGAGAGCGCGGGGCCCTCGGCCAGACCGCCGCGCGGGATCGGAGCGCGCCGGTGGTCGTGGACGAAGTCCGCCCAGCGCTCGTCCACCTCGTAGTCGGTACGCGCCGGTTCGGTCCTCTCGTGCTTGGCACGGGTCAGCGGATGGGTGATCAGCTCCTCCTTGGCCCGGATGATCCGGTCGCGTTCTGCCTGGTCACGACAGGTCTGTACGAGTTCCTCGGCCCGCTCGACGATCTGTGCGTTCGTCGCGTCCACGCGGAGCCCGAGCTCGTGGAAGGGATTGCGCGGATTCGGCGGCGTCATTCGAGTTTCGACCTCTTCTCTGCGATGTCGTCGCGAATGCTGCTGATCTGCTCGACGTTGCCGCGAATCACCGGGTCGTCGGGCGACAGGAGGGCTGCCTGGAGCAGCATCCGTTCGTATTCGTCCGCCAGGTCCAGCGCGGCATCGACGTGTTCGCCGGACTCCGCGATCCGCAACAGGGCTCGTGCGTCGCGGAGGCGGTCGAGGGCGTGGTTGTTGTAGAGGACTGCGATCTGCCGGTTGTCGTCGCCCAGATCGCGCAGCATCCGCTCGGCCCCGGTGAAGTCGCCGCGCGCGAACAGCGATTCGCCGCGCGACCGGCACAGCTCCCGCCGCGGAGAGTCCCACTCCGGGTTCCAGTCGCCTGCCCGCTCCTGATGGGCGCTCGCCTCGTCGAAGAGCTCGACGCGGCGCGCTCCGCCCACCTTCCTCGCGAAGCGTGCGGCGGACACGCCGCACGCGTAGGAGAACCAGCTCAGCGCCTTGTTCTCCGCCGTGTGCCCGCGTCCGGGTGTGCACCGCGGGGTGAGGTGCTCCGCGAACGGCCGCATGACGTCGAGGACCGTGCGCCCCGCTTCGTCGTCGGTCTGGTCGTGGCAGCAGAAGAACCAGTCGTATCCCCAGTCCAGCGCGGCGCACAGGACGTTGTCGGGTGGACGTTCGAGCAGGAGGGCGATCCCGAGCCTGCTCAGGGCGGCTTCGTAGTTCTTGTCGAGTTTCGAGTCCTCGCCGAGCCGGCTGATCGCCTCGCTGTCGGTCAGTGTCCGCTTCCCTGCCGCGACCAGGTCCTCTCCCCACGCGTCGATCAGTACGCCGGCCCGCTCGGCGATCGGCGCGAACGCGTCGTCGTCGCCGGCCAGGTTGGCGGCCACCGCGAAGAACGGGCCTTGCTCCAGGAGCCGCCTGGTGGCGGTCAGACCGTGCTGAACGGCGTCCAGGCACCGCAGGCACTGCTCGGCGGTGTCCTGGTCGTCCTGCGCCGTGGCTTCGGTGAGCTGGGCCTTCCGGTCGGCGAGCAGTGCCCCGGTGAGCTCGTCGCGCAACGAGTCGTCGGCCTCGCCCGGGAGCGTGTGCCGCGCGAAGTGGGCACGGAGCGCGGGATCGGTGAGCAGTACGCACCAGAGCGCCGTGGCGGTGGTCCGGGCCAAAAGCGCCGCCGGGGAGCCGAGCGGGCGGGCGAGCGCGTCCTCCCGGGCCAGGACGGCGAGCGTGTGCCACAGCTCGATGTCGTAGCCCGCGCGCAGGGAGGCGAGCCGCCACTGCTTCAGGATCAGCTCTTCCGTACCGGATGTGAGCGCCTTGCCGAGGTCGGGGTTGGCCCTTGCCAGCTCGACGAGGCGGCGGTGCCGGCCCAGCCAGTGGCGGTCGACGACCGGGGATTCCGGGAGCAGCGTGTCCACCAGGGTGGCGACCAGCTGTTCGGATTCGAGCTCTTCGAACCTCTCACGGGCCGTCTCGGGAAGGTAGCGCGCGGCCAGGCGCATGCTGCGGAAGACGGTCGGGCGGTCGCCGCCGAGGTGGGCGGAGGCGGCCTGGTGGCACAGGAAGCGGCCGTACTCGCCGCGGAGTTGGGTGAGCCGGTCGGCGCCGGACGCCGTCCCCTCCAGCAGGCGGCGCCAGGCGTTCTCCGCGATCGCGAAGTCGCCGAGCATGGTGCTGTAGTAGGCGAAGGCAAGGCCGCCGATCCCGCTCTGGCCGGACCCGTTCCCGCCGGTCCCGTTCCCGTCGGCGAGGACCTGTCTCATGGTCGGTGCCAGCACCGCGCCGACGGCATCGCGGCGGCCGCGTCCGGCGGCGCTCATGACCAGGTGGGGCAGCACGCGCCGGAGATCCACGAGGCCGTCCATCTCGTGGGCCAGGCACGCGGCCAGCAGCGTGTCCACGGCGGCCGCCGTGTTCCCCGCGGCCGCCTGCCCTGCCGCTGTCGCCGCCGCGAGCGCGGCCGCGACGGTCGCGGGCGCGTCGAAGGGCAGCGGGGCCGGCAGCGCCTTGCCCTCCAGCGCGTTCGCGAGCAGGGTGACGAGCGCGACCTGGTCCGCCCGGCCGCTTTCCGGCCGCACGGCGCGCAGCCGTCGTACGGCCGCTGCCAGATCCGGCCCGTCCTGGGCCTGACCGTCCAGGGCCTGACCCGCGCCGGCAAGGGCTGCCAGCGGGTCGCCGGAAAGGTCGGCGCCCTGCTCGCCGGTACGCAGCCCGGCGCGGTCCGCGTGTTCCGCACATCCGGCGCCGCACCGCGCGGCGCGGTCGACGGTCGGGCCGGGCGAGTGCTCGCCCAGGCGCGCCAGGATGGCGGCGGCTTCCCGGCGCGCCGCCTCGTCCTCGGACAGGAGCACCACCCGCAGCGCGACCTGGGCCAGGGCGGCGCCATGGGTCGCGGGCGGGAGCCATTGCGGGAAGCTCCGGACGAGAGGTGCGTCCACCGATTCGGGAGCGCGCACCAGCCGGGCGAGGCCGAGCAGCCGCGCCGCCCACGGCTGGGCGGCCGCATCCTGCCAAGGCAGCTCCGCGGGGTCCGCGGCGGCGGCCAGTGATTCGGCGGCGCGTTGGTGCGGCAGCACCTCGAATCGCCCCTTGCCGAGTGTGCTCGCGCTTCTCAACTGCGTGACCGCGCGCACGGCGTGGGCCCGCGCGCTGTCCACGGCGCCGTGTGCCCATGCGTCCGCCGCGTCGCGCAGGGCCAGCAGCGCCGACGCGTGGTCAGCCGGGGCGAGCCCGAGCGCGAAGAGCTTCGCGAAAGGCTCCGCGGCGTCCGTATCGGCCCCGTCGTGTGCGTCCGCCCACGCGACGAGCAGTGCGGCTTTCGGACCGCGTACGTCGCGCAGCAGCTCACGGGCCTCGGCGGGCCGGCCCTCGCGTACGGCGTCCAGGGCGAGGAGCACCGCCGCACGGTCCCGGCCGAGCTCAAGAGCGCGCCGCAGCGTGCGACGGCCGTCCTCGGGACGGGACTCCCGCACGGAGAGGCCGGTCCACATCAGCCGCTCGGCGGCGGGCAGCCGGGCGAACAGCGGATGCCGGAGGGCCCCGGACTCGGACAGCCCGCCGTGGGCGGCGGCCACGGCGAGCGCGGTACGCAGGGCCTCGAAGAGGTCCGCTTGGAGGGCTCCCGGGGCGAACAGGCTCCGCACCTCCAGCGCGGGGGGCAGCGGTCCGTCCCCGACGAGCGCTCGGCGCACCCACGCGACCTGCGCGAACCCGTGCGGTACGGCGGGTACCGGATCCGGCAGCGTCTGCCCGGGCTCCGCGTCCTGGAGCAGGCACCCGAGTGCCCAGCCGCCCGCTGCCCCGGCCAGCGCGTCATAACTCGCCCGCACGCTCCCGGGGTCGCGGCACAGCAGGTGCGCCCAGGCGGCGTGGTAATGCACGTCGGCATCCGGCAGTCCCGCGTGCAGCACACCCGTGAGCACTTGCCGCGCCTGCCGGGCGTCTCCCTCGACAAGACACGTGCGGCCCAGGGCGTAGTCACGCCACGGTCCGGTGTCGCGCCCTGGCGTGATCGCGGCGAGCCGTGCGCTCGTCGCAGGTGGGGCCGCGGGCGCGACGAGAGGACCGCCGGAGGTCCCGCTCCCGTCGAGCCAGGCGAGCGTCCGGCACAGCAGCAGAAGGTCGGCGCATCGCGGGGTGAGCACGGCGGTCTCCTCGGCGGCGCTGATCGCCGTCGGGAGCTCACGGGTGTGCAGCCCCACGCAGAGGAGCCCGCGCAACGCCTCGGCGTGGTCCGAGGTGCGGGCGAGCGCCGCCGTGAACAGCGGCGCGGCGGACCGCGGACGGTCGTGCAGCAGCAGTTCGCCGAGTCCCAGCACGAACGCGGTGTCCACGCTCACGGCGGCCACACGCGCGGTGTCCACGCTCACGGCCGGGCCGCCGAGTCGCTCGGCGAGCGAGCACGCCCGGCGCAACCGCTCGGCGTCGCTGTCGAATCCGACGTCCAGGATCTCGGCGACCCGCGCCGCCACTTCGGGCGGCGCCGGCGGCCGCCGGGCCGTCACCTCCGCGTAGACGGACAGGTGCACGTCGTCCACCGCCCCGAGCCGGGCCAGCCAGGCGGCGGCGCGGAGCCGGTGCTCGTGCTGTGTCCACCGCACGTGGTAGACCTCGGTGAGCAGGCGGTACGCCCGCCGGAGGTCGGCTGCCGCGCCTCGGGCCGCGCATGCCTGGACGATCGGCCACCGGCTCCGTGGCCACCCGACGGCTCCCACCTCGGCGAGGTGATCGCCGAACTCGCCGAGCCGGTCGAAGTCCGCCTCCCGAAGGTGCGGGCGAAAACGCGCGTCGAACACGGACTCCAGGAAGGGAAGCCACAGCGGTGTGGCCTCCCTGCCGAGCTGCTCGAACTGCGGGTAGAGCGCGCGCAGCCGGTCGAGTGCGCGAGGGGTGTCGCGGTCGGCGAGCGCGCCGGCGCACGCGATCTCCAGCCGACCGAGCCGAGTGAACTTCTGCCTGACGAACCGTACGGGCCTGGCCATGGGCCGTCACCCTCCCCCGGGCACGGAGGGCAACGGGCATGCTCCGCCCGGCCGCTGCCCCGGCGCGGAACCCGGAACGCGGCTCGCCCCATCGCCCCCGTTGGTGTGCAGGCGGACCCCGACCTGCGGGGCCGCGGGATCGAAGCGGAGCTCGATCGTGTCGCACGCCTGGAACTCGGCGGGCCGGTCGCGCTCCGCGAGCGTGATCGGGTCCTCCACGATCTCGCCCAGTGTCTTCGCGATGATCCGCCCCCCTTCCCCGCCGCCCGCCTGCGTGTTGAGCCGGTGCCCGGTCCGCGCCACGTACTGGACGATCTCCTCGGCGACGACGAGTTCCTTGTCCCGCCGCTCCCGCCAGAACAACCGTTGCCGGTCGATCACCTGCCGGCAGATGCCCTCCATGGCCGCGAGGTCCAGCGGCCGGAAGACCACCACTCTTCTGATCCGCGCGAGCAGTTCGGAGCTGAACACGGGCTCGTTCCGGCCGGTGCGGATCTCGCGCAGAGCAGCGCGCACGACGGCGGCGCTCTCCTCCTGCGACGCGTCACCGGGGAGTTGCGCGATCGCCTCGTGGCCGGCGTTGGAGGTCAGGATGAAGATCGCCCGGTCGCCGTACGCCTTCACCCCGCGCTGGTCGACGATCCACCCCTCGTCGAACAGGTTCAGAAAGGGACGCAGGACCTCGGGATGCGCCTTCTCCGCTTCGTCCAGCAGGACGACGCAGTACGGGTCCGCGTTGAGCTCGTTGATCAGCCGGCCGCCGCTCCCGTGGCCGACGTAGCCGGGCGGCGAACCGAGGAACGCGGAGACGCTGTGCGGTTCGGTGAAGTTCCCCATCGGATACGTCCGCAGGCGCTTCGACGCCGAATAGAGGTCCGCGACCGCCTTGGCCAGCTCGGTCTTGCCGACACCGGTCAGTCCGGCGAACAGCATCACCGAGGCGGGGCCGGGAGTGACGGCGGCCAGGCCCGACTTGATCCGCCGCAGTTCCTGGGCGAGCGCACCCACGGCCTCGTCCTGGCCGAGCACGCGGTCCCCGAGCAGGCCCTCGTAGTCAAGAGCCTGGTCGACGCCCCCGAGCTGGCCGACTGGTAGTCCCGACAGCTCGGCGACGGCGCGCACCACCTCGTCGGCGCCGACGCCGGCCGGGGCGCCGGCATCCGCGTGGGCCCGGTCGTAGTCCTGGTTCTCGCACGCGCGCTGCAGCACCTTGACCGCGGACTGGGGCAAGTGGTGGCTCCGGACGAAGTCCCCGGCGAGGACCACCGCCCGGCGCACGGCGGCGTCGGAGACCTCGACGCCGAACCGGCCGGCCATCTCGTCCGCCGCCTGCCGGGCCATGTCCGACGCGGCGGCCCGGTCCGGCTCGGCCATCTCGATCCGGGTGGTCAGTTCGAGCAGTTCGCGGTCGGTGCCGATCAGGTCCTCGTAGTCGTGGCCGGTCATGACCCCGACGAGGTGAAGCTTGCCCTCGACGAGAGCACTGTGCAGCAGGAGGTCGTGCCGCGTGCCGTCCGGTCCGCGCAGCAGCGAACCGAGCCCGTCCACGCAGACCACCACGTCGGTACGTCCGCCGGCGACGCCGATCAAGGCGGTCAGCTGCTTCTCGCTCTGCGCGGGGGCCACGCCGCGGCAGTCCACGCGCACGAAACGCTTGCGGCGCAGGAAGGGGATCTCCCCCGTGGCGGCCCGGCGTGCCAGCTCGCGCAGCAGGGTGGTGCGTCCGACCCCGGGCAGGCCGGTGATCAGCACGTGGTGGTCCGTACTCCGGTGCAGGGCGCGGCACAGGGCTTCGAAGTACCCGTCGAGGTGGCGTGCCTCGGGGAACGCGCCGGTGCGCGCGAGCCATGTGAGGTCCTCCGCGGGCGGCAGGGAGGAGGGCAGTTTGTAGGCGACCTCACGCGGGGGCGCGCCCCGTGACTCGCGCATCGCCTCCAGCAGGTGGTCGCGCAGCCGGCCGAGGTCCAGCAGGAGGGGTTCGGCGCGCAGCACGGCGGCGAGGCGTTCCGACGGGTTCCGCAGGACGGCGAGCAGCAGGTACGGCACGTCCACCTGGTCGGCGGCGCACCACACCGTGGACTCCGACTGCGCCGCCCGCAGCAGGTCGCCGAGCGAGGCACCGATCTCGTCACGGTGCAGTTGGGGAACGGTGTCCCGCCCGCGCTCCAGCAGCCGGAAGGCGCCCGCGATGCTCTCCGCGGCTTTCGTGACACCGAGTTGGGGCGGTAACTGGCGCCGCAGGACGCGGTCGGCGAGCCCCTCGGTCTCGGTGAGCAGCGCGAGCAGGCAGTGCGGGGTCAGCACCATGTCGTAGCCGAGGTCCGCGGCGATCTGCGTGGCGTGTTCGAGCACGGCCCACGCGTCCACGGTGAACACCTCGGAGCGCAACCGCCCCGAGGTCTCGTCCCACAGGCTCGGCAGCGGCTCGGTGCTCAGCCGTACCCGTCGCCGCAGCGCCTCCGCGGCGGCCGGGAAGTCGAGGATGGTGAGGTGCTCGCGGTCCAGCGCGTCCGGGCGGTCGAGCACACAGGCAAGCAGCAGTTCGAGGCCGACGGGGCGCAGGCCGGAGCCGCCCCGGGTGAAGGCGTCGGCGACCTCCGACAGAGCGGCGAGCAGCTCCGGCGCGACACGGCCGGGCGCCCCGTCGAATCCGGCTCCGCCCGCGCCGGTGGGGTGGTAGACGTCGATGACGTCGCGTACGTCCTCCAGCCGCGCGCCGGAGACCAGGGCGAGTTCGAGGGCGGTCCGGATCCCCGCCCAGCGCCCGGCCAGGCAGCCCTCGGCGACGACGTGCAGCAGGTCGCTGCCCCGGAGCTGTCCGTTGAAGCGCTGCACCGCCCTGCCGAGCGCCTCGCCCAGCTCGCCCCGGTCACCGACCGCTTGCGGATCGAAGGTCCCGTTCGGGAAGTACGACAGCGGCACCCCGGGTGTGGGTGCGGGCGTGGGCGTGGGCGTGGGCGAATCAGCTGACGGCACGGTCCCCCCGCCGGATCGATCGGGATGCTGTGTTGACGCTACGTCAGAAGGGACCGGCTCCGCGACGGGAACGCTCTGATGTGGTAGGGCCGTCCCGGGTCGCGCGAACTCCGCGAGGCGCGCACAGCGGCGGAGGATGCTCGCGCGCTCGTCCTCGGGGACCGGGTCCACGGCGAGCGCCAGTGGCCTGGTTCTCGCCAACCCGGTCGAGGTGCTGGAGAACCGGGCCCTGCCGTCGGCGAACTCGGCATAGGTCCCGATCGAGATGCGGCGCTCCGAGGTGAAGCTCATCTCGCTGACCCTGCTGACCGGAAAGACGCGACCGAAGGCTGCCTGACCGGCGTCGATGAGTTCCCGGGCAGCGGCGTCCGTGGCCGTCATCACGTGCACCGGCCCCTCGCCTCCCGCGAAGATTCCCGTGACCAGCAGCACGAGGACGGAACGTTCCCGGCCGGCCGGCCTCGGCGCCTCCTCGGGCAGCGAAAATCCGCGGTGGAGCATCATGGCGTGGGCCAGTTGCTCCTCGTCGGGGACCACTCCCGTACCCCGTCGAATCATCTCCAGCAGCGCCATCACGCGCTCGACGGGAATCTCCTTGGCTTCCTCCGCCTCGACCCCGAGGGAGGCGGCGGCGTACACGATCTCACCGCGCCTCGTCAGCTCGTCGAGCTGTGTTTCGGTGACGGAGTCGACAAAGGGGTCGAGCGCGGTCGTCACCCCGACGACGAACCGGCCACGGGAATGCACCTTGCCGAACACCGTGTCGGGCGCTCCGGCGTGCCACTCCACATTTCCCAGGAGTTCGCCCGACGCCGTCACCGTCACACCGCGCACGGGGTCAAGTCGCGCGTCGAGCCCGGGCAGTGGCACGGGCGGCGGGACGGGCCCGGCCCCGCGTACGAAGCCGGCGGCGACATACCGGTCGAGGGTTGATCTCCGCCAGTTTCGTGGATCCTCCCGGGTCAGGACTGCCGCTTCGCACGACGGGTTCACCAGGAGCACGGCTTCGTCGGCGGCCTGCCAGACGAGTGCCTTCGCGCGCCAGCTCACGTGGAAGCTGAGGTTCGCGGCTTCGGCCCGCGTACGGGAGCGCCATTCCGAGGGCCGGCAGTACTGGTGGTGCAAGGAGGCGTACGCCCCGACGCCCACGTCGTCGACGGCAAGGGAAGGTTCGTCGGTGGCGACGAATTCCTCTCCGCATGTCTGGCAGTCCAGCGGCAGGAGTTCACTGTTCAGCTCGCCGATCACCGCGCTGCCGAGGGCGGCGTGAATGCTGCCGGCGACCACCAGATCGTTGTGCACGGCGTTCTCCTCGTTCTCCGCGGCGGGGACTGCGCACGAGACGGTGGACCGCTCACGGAGCAGGGGCGGTGAGCTCCCAGTCCAACTCCCAGAGACGTGCGTCGCCCCCGAATCCTCCGACGAGCAGGAATCGACCGTCGGGTGTCAGATTCATGCCGATCGCTCCGTCCTGCCCTGTTTCGATGGTGTGCACGTGCTCGCCGGACGCCACGCTCCAGATCGTGATCGCGCCGTCCAGGTCCCCGACAAGAACGAACCGCTCGTCCGGGCTGAAGCGAACGGCGACGACACAGCTGTCCCGGCCGGCGAACTCCCGGACACATTCGCCCGCGGTGTTCCACACCCGGGCGCCGATCGCGCCGTCCCCGCCCACCACGGTGAGTCCGCGATCAGCGGTGACGCAGACGCTTCGCGGGTAGTCCTGGTGGCCGGTAGGAATGCGGAGCAGGCAGCGGCCGCTGTCGAGGTCCCAGAGTCGGGCCGCGTCGACCGCCGCGGACGCCAGGGTCCTGCGATCCGGAGTGATCCAGAGGGCATTGACCGGGTCGGTGTGGCCGGTGAAGACGCGCATCCGGCGCTTCCGGTCCACGTCCCAGAGTTCGAGTACGTGGTCCCTGCGGGCGACGGCCACCCGGCCGGCGTCGACGGCGACGGCGGCCGCGGTGAGGTAGTGGGCGTCCACCGGGTGGAACATGGCGATCTCCTCTCCGGCCGGGACCGACCACTCGCTGATGCTCCCGTTCATTCGGACGCAGACGACCCGACGGCCGTTCCCGCTCAGCCCCAGCGCGGTGACGCCGGGCGGCAGTTCACGCAGCGGCTTGTCGCCGTGCAGGTCCCGGAGGCCGGCCGCGAACCCGGTCCCGTACACCGCGTAGCGAGCGTCGTCGGACAGGCCCGCCGCGAAGCCCTCGCCGCCCGGGCCCCACGCCGGCAACTCGCGCACCGTCCACGCGGCGCGCAGGCCCGTCCGCGGCAGCAGCCTGCCGAGATCGCGCCACACCCGCAGCACCCGGCTGTCCCGCTCGTGACCGGGGATCGCGCGCGCCTCGCGGAGCAGCCCGAGAGCGACCGAGTACCGGGAGTCGGCGATGGAGAAGTCCGCCCGCGCGACGAGTTCACGCACGGTGTCCCCGAAGCTGCCCAGGTCGGCGGTGGGGCGGGGCCGGCTGATCTGGAACGTGGCCCGGTAGCCGACCGGAAGCGTCAACGTCCACGCGCGCACGGTGTTGTCCATCCCCACCGACTGCGCGCGGCGCCCGTCCGCGGACAACCGGACGTCGCACACACCGCCGCCGACCCGGGACCCGCTCAACGTACTGACACGGCGAAGCTCCACGAGATCCCAGAGGCAGACCGCGCCGCTCTCCTCCCCGGAGAGCGCCCAGCGGGCGTCGGCGCTGACCGACAGTGCCGTGATCGCCGCCTGAACAGGCAGCCGGCGCTCGCGGCGGCCGGTCTCCACCTTCCACACGCTGATCTGCCGGTCGTCGGCTACGACGGCGAGGGAGCCGTCCGGTGCCCAGGCCATGGCTCTCACCCGCGGACACGTGTCGGCCAGTACGCGCACGCCGTCCCGGTAGGACGGCGAGAGGATCTGCAGGCGGCCCTCGAAGTCACCGTGGTAGCACAGCAGGGCCTCGCCGTCGGGGCTGCACGCCAGTTCGGTGAACTCGCCCGGGCCGCCGAACTGGAACCGCCGGACCAACCCGCCACGGATCACCGCGGTTCCCTGAAGGAGGTTCCAGGCGAGCAGTTCGCCGTCGTGGGTCACCGCGTACGCCGTGGCACCGTCGGGGCTCATCTGCTGCACGGAGACCGCACCGGAGCCGCCGGGCGGCAGAAGCCGCAGCGACCGACCGGTCTCGAAGTCCCACAAGCGGATGTTCTCGCCCCTGATGTGCGCCAACCCGTGTCGCCCGTCAGGGCTGCTGACACGGATCGACCATCCGGCATCACTCTCGCAACTCCGCAGGCACGTACCGCTGGACGCGTCCCACAGCCGGGTCGAGCCGTTCTGGTCCCCGCTGATCAGGCGCTTCCCGTCGAGGGAGAAGCGCACCTGGTAGAAGGGGGGGAAGCGGGCCTCGGAATCCGTGTACCACGGGAGCGGCGTCGGCGGCGCGGCCACGATGCCGCCGATCGTCCCGGACGCGAGCGCCTGGGCCAGCGTCCGCGTCTCGGAGTCGTCGGGATGCTCGCGTACCACGGCGTCCGCGGCCTCCCGCGCACCGCTCACGTCCCCGCGCTCCAGGTGCGTCTGCGCGATCAGCACCTGCACGCGCCACGGATGACCCGCGTGCAGGCTCGCGGTGCCCAGTGTCGCGAGCAGATCGGCGTCGGTGATCTCCCCGCGCCTCCAGCGCAGCAGTCCGCTGTTGTACGCGGAGTCCAGATGCTGCGGGTCCGCTTCCAGCGCCTCGCGGAATTCGACGTCGGCCGCGGCCTGGTCCCCGAGGTCGAGTTGGGAGAGTGCGCGGTTGTTGTGTTCGGCCGCCCGCAGTTCCGCCGGCTTGGGCGGTACGAGCTTCGGCTCGTCCGTCACGAACGCCGCGTGCAGGGCTTCGAGCCGTGCCGCGACCTCCGCCATCGACTCAGGGCGCTGACTCGGATCGTCGCTCAGGCAACGCTCCAGCAGTTCCGCCACCGGCCGTGGCACACCCCGGTCGGCGCTCCCGGGAGTTCCGACCGGCACCAGGGCCGGAGCCGAGCCGGGCCCGACGGTCACCGCGTCGCGGGCGGCGGCCCCAAAGAACATCTCCTGCACCGATACCGCGAGGCTGTAGACGTCGGATCGAGTGCTCAGCGGTTCTCGCCGTTTCTGCTCCGGCGAGGCGTACGCGGGTGTCAGACCACCGCCCCCCGGCGCCACGAAGCTGCCGGCGCCCCCGGCCGTTGCCTCCAGGACGACGGCCAGGCTTTCGGAGATCCCGAAATCCGTGATCTTCGCGATCCCGTCGGCGCCGCCCTCCAGGAGGACGTTCGCAGGCTTCACGTCGCAGTGCAGGACTCCCCGGTCGTGCGCGTACTCGAGCCCACGTGCCATATGACTGCCGATGCGCAGGATACGCGCGGTGACGTCCTTTCCCTCGCCGTCGTAAAGGCTGCCGCCGTCGATCGCCTCACGCAGGGAGCCGCCACGGACGTACTCCGAGAAGAGGCGTGGGATCCCGTCGAGCACACGCACGTAGTAGCAACTGCACACGTTGGGATGCAGCCCCAGGGACACCCATCGTTTCGCCTCCGCGACGAAGTTCTCCATGTCGTGCGGCCTGGCGAAATACGTCGGCAGCAGAGACTTCACCGCGAGATCGATGCCCCATCCGAGATGCCGCGCACGGTGCACCATCCCCATGCCGCCGTGACCGACGACCCGGGTCAACTGGTAACGCCCGTCGACCAGGTCACCCGTGCTCCACTGCACCGGGAACGCCGCGGACGTACTCACGTCCGCATCCTCATGCAAACCCTCGGCCCTCGCCGCCGTGGCGCGTCACCCTCGTCGTGCAGGACGAGAGTCATGACTGCCCGTGGGCACTGCCAACGGGCTCGACCTCGCTCATCGATCTGCCTTCCACAGCCCGCACCTGTCTCGTTGCCCACCATGGTGCCGCACGAGCGCGGCCCCCCACAGTCGTTCCGCCGAGGCCCGTCAGATTCCCTGCACCTGACGGACCGGAGGAGTTCGACGTGGTGGTCCCTCGGTCCTGTCGTTGAACAAGCGTGGGGCCATGTACGGGCAGGGTGGCCGCTGTCTCGGTCAGACGTACGCGACGGGCTGTGGCTGCGGCGCCGGGGCGGCCGATCCGTCCCGCTTCGCGTGGCCGAGCAGGAGTTGCCCGCGGACGACGATGGTGCCCAGCCGGACCACGACCTCGCCGGGACTTTGTTGTTGCCCAGACCATGCGCGGTCCCGAAGTTCCGCATGCGCAGCCGACCCGGGAATCTTCAGCCGGGATCATTCCAAGTCTCCTGGGCCCGGAGAGGTCCTGCAAAGCTCCTGCCGAGGAATCGGTGGGCCGGTTCGAGGAGAGCAGCCGTCCCTCCCGGTCGGAACGAACTCCTTCCCGGATCAGGGCCGTTCGGGGAATTCGGACTCTCAGTTACCCGGCGGCCCGAGCGGACTGCGGGCGCGCCGGGTGACATCAGCGGGAGCCGATTCCTTGAGGGATCAGCTGTAGTACCCGAATACGTCGGCAACCACATGCGTGGTGCTGTTGACGTACAACTCGGCCTTGCCGTCACTGCCGACGGGCACGATCACCTGGTTGGCGATGGTCTGGCCGCTGCTCCAGTTGATGTTGGACGTGGTCGGCTGGGTGCCGCCGTCGGCCCAGGCGATCAGGTGTCCGGCGCTGGTGGAACCGGTCACCGTGATGTTCAGGACGACGGCCTTCGTTCCGCCGGGGACGCCGGTGGTGCCGCCGGCGGCCTGGAACGCGAGCGTGTGCCCACCTGCCAGCGGAGAGGTGGTGGTCACGCCGACGGCGTGGCGGGTGTCGAGGATGCGGTGCGGCGCGAGGCTCACGTAGGGGTGCCCGGTCGACGAACTGCCGAAGTAGCCGGACACGTCGGCGAGTACGTCGGCGGTGCCGTGGACCTTGATGTCGATGCTGCCGTCCGCGCCGATCGGGACGATGGCCAGCCCGGCCAGAGTTGCCCCGGAACGGTTCCAGTTGACGTTGGAGACGGTCGGCGTGGCGGTACCGTCGGGGTACGCCTCCAGGTAGCCCGAGCTGCTGGTGTGCACCGCGGTCAGGTTGACCGCGACGGAGTCGGCGTCGTCGGGCACCCCGGCCTTACCACGCACCGCGAGTTTGACGGTGCTGTCGACGATCGGAGTCCGGGTGGAGACGCCCACGGCGCTTCGCGTGTCCAGGATGCGTGTGGGACTGACCGGCGTGTACGCCGTCCCGGAGTCCTGCGTGGAGTAGTACCCCTGGATGTCCGCGATCACGTGGGTGCTGCCGCTGCTCTGATTCGTCAGGTCGACGTCTCCGTCAGGGCCCACGGGGACGGTGACGAGGTTGGAGATGGTCTCGCCGGTCGACCAGTTGAGGTTGGACGTACTCGGCAGGCCCGCCCCTTCCGGGAACACCGCCAGGTGACCGCCGGCGGTGGCTCCGGTGACCGTGACGTTCAGCACGGCCGCAGTGAGGGAGTGGGGCGACACCTGCACGGCGTCTCCGACCGCCAGCGCGACGGTGCCGTTCGCCGGTACCGCGCCCTTGGTCACCTCGCCGGTGCCGTTGCGGGTGTCGAGCAGACGCTGGGGGTTGACGGAGTGGAACAGGGACGCCTGGCCGAGCAGCGAGCTTCCGGTGGGCTGCTGGCTCACCGAGAACAGGCCGCCCGGGATGACGGAGTCCGTCTTCGAGGCCAGCACGAGGTGGTGGCCGACGGTGTCCAGATAGTTGGTGCCCGGGTTGGCGTTGTAGTCCAGCCCCAGTCCGTCCGGAGTCCACTTGGGGTAGGTGTGGTTGGTGGAGCCGCTGGTCACCTGGGTCGCGGTGCCGGAACCGTCCGCGGCCTGGACGAAGAGCTGGTCGTAGCCGTTGACGATGCGGTAGAACGCGATCGACGAGCCGTCCGGCGAGATGTCCGGCTGATGGCCGTTGACGATCAACGGCCCGGCGGTGGCGTTGCCGTGGTCGGTCCAGATGTCCGAGGTGCCGTCGGCGTCGTGCTCGAAGATCACCGCGCCGGTCATCGACGACACGCTCGGATAGCGGTCCGACCCGCCCGTCGGCTCGGAGAACCAGGCAGGCGGCTCCTGATCCGGCTGGCCGATCGGGCTGCCTGCGGCCGGGGACTTGTAGAGCTGGTACTGGTCCCAGTCCGGCCCGCTCGATATCGCCTCGATGATCGTGGCGCCGTCCATCGTGTACGTCGGATCGGCCCCGCCCTCGGCGACGAACTGCTCGCCAGTGCCGTTCGGCAGGTAGGTGTCCACTGCCGGAGCGCCGCTGTCGTAGGCGACCCTCGTACCGTCGGGCGCCCAGGAGACACCCCCGCCCTGATCGGAATTGCCGGCGGGCATCAGGTGCAGGACGAGGCGCGAACCGTCCGGATTCTCCGTGGCCGTGGTCACCTCGCCACCGTTGATGACCTTCGATCCCGCCAGCAGACCCGGATTCCCCGGCGCGGTCGCCTGCGCGGTCGGGGCTACCAACGCGGAAAGCCCCACGGCGCACACGGACACCACCAGGGCCGGGATAAACCGACCCGCAAATGCACGATGCATCAATTTCCACCCTCTACATCAGAGAAAATTTCACTACATCCCAAAATTGGCCACATTTTCGAAGACTTCACGGCCGCACGTACCCATCGCCTAGCACGGCCGCCGACCGCAAGAGGGCCCACGCCTTGATGGACCCTGATCCCGAAGACGGCGGAATCAACGGATTTCGCCGCTGCGACTCCTGCTGCGCGGACGTGCGGGTTGCGGCAAGCCGAACCGGCAACTTGCCCGCCCTTGCCGGGTCAGACGCACCTCAAGCGGTGCCGCGCAATCACTACCGTCGCGACGCCGATCGCCGTGCCGACCTTCGCCGGATCGGCGCCGTTGGCAGTGGACTCGGTCGCCATCCGACCGAGCAGGATGGCAGTCACGGCCGGCACCATGGGCGTCCCCACCCACATCCGCCGATGCACGCGTCGATACGGACGCGTGCGTCCCCAGGGCCGCACGGGACCCCCTCGCCCGTCCGGCCTCCACCCGTACGGTCAGCGATCACAGACGGACCGAAGGTAAGCGCACCTACGTGATTGTGAACAGCCGGTCGATCTTCCTTGACATCTTCTTTACTTATTTCACTTTCCCCACACTGAACAATCTGCGCATGTCATGACTAAAGGGGCCGGCGCTTTCGCCTCTTCGGGTAGGTCCCCGGTTCCCACAAGGTCGAGTGGCCGGTGGCTTGCCGACGCGGACACTCGCGGGAACCGCCCTGCCGCCCAGTGCTGGCCCCGCGGTGACTGACGATGCGTCCGATCTGGGAGCGACCGACGGTTACACCAGTCCGCTGCCGTCGGACGCGAGGCCGGGAAACCATGCCTTGGACAATTCGACGACGACCGGGCAGCCCGTCGCCGTTGACGCGCTGACCACTCCGCACTCGCAGACCACGGCCAATCCGGACAGCACCCTCACGCAGGAGAGCACGGCAGCGTATTCCTGCCGCATTTCCATCTCGAAGTCCGCTCGGGCCTGGGCGAGTTCACCAGGGCCGATCCGTTCTCCCATAGACTGGCAGAGTCTGCCCCGCGCAGCTCCAGACGGCATGGTGAACTGAAGCGGCCCCGTGCAAGGCTCGCCCTGTCCACGCAAATGATCCGGCTACGGCCCTGCGGAGCGTGGGTGGGGACTCAGGGGTGGGATCGATGGGCTTGAGGCGGGGACGCTCCTGTTCGTGGCGGCTCTGCTCGGCATCGGCGGGCTGACCCCGCTGACGGCGTCGGCGGACGAACCGGTGACGGACCTCTACGTGGGCCCGGCTCCGCATGGCACGGACACCGGTCCGGGTACGCAGGCCGAGCCCTTCTGCACGGTCCAGAGGGCCGCGGGCGTCGTACTGCCCGGTCAAACCGTGTACCTCGCCCGCGGCACCTACTACGGCGCCACCACCGTGACCCGTTCCGGCACGCCACAGGCGCCGGTCTCCTTCGTGGGGACACCCGACAACACCGCCACCATCGGCGTCTCAATGTATCGACTGTCGGTACAACGATCACCCGCCTGCCCATAGCGTGACGAGGAAGCCATATGGCCAGAAAGCGACCTTCGACGGTTCGGGACCGCCGCGCGATCCGCGGTGATGGTGAACCGGGTGTCGCACGACGACCCCGGCACCGACTACCTCCTCCACCACCCCGACTGAAACCAAGCCGAACTCCTCGCCCGAGACGAAGGGCACTTCCGTCAGCAACGGCGCACACTCCCTCGCAACCCAGAAGGACCCCGACCGCGTAACTGATGGGTCCGGTCCACCCGGTGACGTGCAGGCGACGTCAAGGTTCCCCCGCAGACAAACGCGCGGGGGGCTCGGATGGGATCATGGCACGCGGGCACCGATCGGTGCCGCGAAAGCCCACGGGGGGACGCAATGGGGGAGTTCTCGGGTATCGACCCGACCGCGCTGAAGCAGATGATCACGTCGTTCGACGGTGACCGGCAGCATCTGCGGGACGTCGCGTCGCGCTACAAGGGCCAGTTCGCGTCGAAGGGGCTCGACACCCAGGACCTGAGCAGCCTCCTGACGATCTGCAGCTGGATGGACGACCAGTCGCCGAAGCTCAAGCGGCGGGAGAACCTGGCCGCCGCGATGGACAAGGGCGACGGGCAGGGCACGCACATGGTGCAGATCCCGGGGCCGGTCACCGAGACGTCCGCGCGGGCGCGGGCGGACGGCAAGAAGCTGGCCCAGCAGTTCAACGACAACAACGGCGGCGACAGCAAGGCCGGCGACCAGTACCACACGCTCGCCCAGGAGTTACTGGCACACCAGGACGACCCGGACTACTGCTCGGCCTTCTACGCCAACCTCACGCCATCGGAGGCCACCGCGCTGCCCTCGCTGCTCGCCTCCACCGGCAGCAGCACCGCCGGGAACGACCTGATGGTCTACAGCCGCGCGCTCGGCACCGCGACCGAGGCCGGGTACCCGGCGCCGGGCTTCGACAAGGTCGTCTCGTACTACACCTCGCCCTGCCCAAGGGCTCCAGCAGCGTGGCCTGGGACCGGGCCGCGATGCTCCAGTACGGCACCTTCCCCACGGACTTCCTGGTCAAGACCACCCGGGCGGCCGGGATGGACCAGTTCGGCAAGGACCCGAAGCAGAGCTTCAGCGGCGACCCGTTCGACGCCCAGGCGCTCGGGCTGCCGCAGAACGTCGTGACCCTCGACCTCCAGGCGCTCTCGCCGAACGAGGCCGCCACCCAGCAGGTCTTCGCCACCATGGGCCAGGACCCGGGCAAGACCGACCTGAACGGCAACCTCAAGTCCCTGGCCTCCTACGCCGGCAAGCAGCACGACCCGGCCCTGACCACCGCGTTCCAGAACACCCTCATGGCCGGCTCGGGCGACCGCTCGACACCGGGGCCCTACGGCTCGTACTACGCCCCGCTCCTGCACACCGGAACCGAGACCACCTTCGCCACCGCCGCGATGAGCGCGCTCAGCGGCAGCCACGCGAAGCAGAGCGACTACCAGGACTTCATCACCACCACCTTCACCACCTTCGGCCAGCCCGCGGACGCCACCCCGCAGCAGGCTGGCAACCAGGCCGCCACCCTGCTGCGGCTGACCGAGAACGCCGACCCGAAATGGGACGCCACCCGCCCCGCGATCCACTCCGTCGCCGACCAGGCCGAAGCGGGCAAGAACGACACCGGCTTCATGCAGGGCTACTACGGCAACGACGGCGCCGACCTCGAATCCAACCTCGCCCTCGAACTCAAACGCCATGGACGGCACCCACGGCAGCACCGTCCTCAGCCCCGACTCCACCAAGATCCTCGGCCAGTTCGGCGACAACCTCGCCTCGGCAACCCGGCTCAGCAAGGACGGCAACCTCCCGCAGTTCGACGCAAAGACCTTCACCTCCCCCCACGACATGTGGTCGGCGAGCATGCTCGTCAAGTACGGCCCGTCCGGCGACAAGTGGGAACCCACGTTCCTGACGAACATGAGCGACGCCGCCCTGCACTGGCGCGCCGACCAGAAGGACAACCTGCGCCCGAGCTACGCGCCGGGGAACATCAGCTTCGGCACGGTCGACGCCTGGGCCGACCCGGCCGACGCCTGGTACAAGGAACTCGGCCTGCACGAGGACGCCTTCAACAAGAACATCGCCGAGCAGCAGGACGTTGCCCGGGGCGTGGCCGCCAACGACCCCAGCCTCGCGGTGCTGTCCAAGCTCGGGCAGAACCCGCAAGCTTCCCGCGACCTGCTCTCCGGCGCGGACGGCAAGTTCGCCGCCCAACAGCTCGTCAACGACAACTGGCAGACCCCCGGGGTCAGTGACGACTCGAAGTTCCCGTCCGAGGTCATCCTGGCGGCCACCCAGCGCGGGAGCGGTAACAAGGCCATCGACACGGCGGCGACGAAGGCCGCATCGTACGTCTTCCAAGCGGGCGCCGACGAATACCAGAACAGCAAGAAGCCGCTGCCGAAGACGCTCGGGATCGCCCTCGCCGACGTCGCCGGAGCCTACGTGCCGGACTTCGCGGACTCCGTCCCCAACGGCTCGAAGACGACGGACCTGGGGTTCACCTTTTTCGTCAACCACGACGGACAGCCGGAGATCGAGACCAATCCGGCGGCGATGAACCTCCTCTTCCACGGCTTCATGAACAACAACCCCGAGGCGGCCGGCAACTTCAGGGCAGCCGTCCACGCCAACATGACCAATGTCGTGCGTATCTACCACGGCACCGGTCCCATGGCACTCGACGACTCCAGGGCGAAGGCGTACCTGACGACCCTCGGATGGCTCGACGGCGCTATCGACAACACCACGAGCGACCTGCAGTACAAACCGGCACAGAAAGCCGACGAACAGGCCAACCAGGATGCCATGTACGCCTGGATCGCAGGGGGCGTGACGAGCCCGTTCATCGCCGCACCGGCGGAGGCGGGGGCCCTGGTATCGGGCATCTACACAGGCATCAGCGTGGTCAACGGCGGCGGGAGCGCGTGGCTCTCGTACCAGTTCTCGACCAGTCACGCGTCAGACGTCTCGGACGCGACGCAGAAGCGAGACCTGGACGAGGACAAGTACCTGTCGGTCCCCGTGATCAACGGCCTTCTGGCGTCCGGGCAGATCAAGGAGAAGCCGACCGGGTACTCGTGGTATCACGACGGCAAGGTGACGTTGAAGACCAGCGAGGACTGGACCCAGTTCGACACGTGGACCAAGAGCACTCTCAGCGACCAGCAGCGGTCCCTCCTGCGGAATCTGACGTCCGATTCGAGTGCCGGCTACGACGACGGGACCATCGGGCGGACGCCCAGCACGGTTGCCGTCGAATGACACTGGGCCGCGCGACATCATGGGGTACCCGTACTGGCGAAGGGACCGATCGGACATGACCGCAGGACACGGACGCGGGCGAGGGCCCGTCCGGTGGGCCGCCGCCTGCGGCGTGCTGCTCGCGCTGGCCGGGTGCGGCGGCCACTCGGGGCCGCCGGGGCCGCCGAAGGCCGGACAGGCCACGGCGTTCGGCGACTTCACCGGCGGTGCCGCGGCGCAGAGCGCGCTGCGCGGAGGTGTCGGCGGCCCCGAGGGCTTCGCGACCGGGCCGGACGGTTCCGGGTATCTGCTGGCGCACCCCACGCTGGCGCGGTTGACCCCAGCCGGGAAGGTCTCGGAGATCGCCGCCGCCGCGAACGACTTCGGGGGAGCGGAGCCGGCCGGCCTCGCCGTGGGTCCGGACGGATCGGTGTACTGGGGACACGACGGCGAGATCAAGCGCTACGACAACCGGCGCGGACCGGTGGTCGTGGCGGGGCGCAGTAGCGCCAAGCGGGCCGACGACGCGACCGCCGGAGCCGTCGAGACCGCGGCGACGGCACGGTTGACGCAGGACGCGGGGCCGGTCGGGGTGACGCGCTCGGGCGCGGTGGTGATCGCGGACGGACGCGCGCTGTGGTCACTGTCCTCGGGCCGGCTGACCCGCGTCTTCCAGCGTCCGGCCGGTACCCACGGCCGGCAGGTGGCGATCTCCACCGAGGGGGTGGCGGTGGCGCCGGACGGGACGGTGTACCTGCCGCCCACCAGTGGCAACAAGACGTTCGACCTGGCGCACGTCGAGGTGGTGTCACCGTCGGGGACGGCGTCGGCGCTGAGCCTGCCGCCGACGCTGCCGGGCGTGAACGGACCGTTGGCCACCCTGTCCCCCTCCTGGATGGCCCCCGACGGCGCGGGTGGGGTCTACGTGCACGTGGTGCGGGCGGACCCCGGCTCGTCCGTCGGCGACTACGTCCTGCGTCTGAACGGCGGGAAGGCCGAACTGATCGCTTCCGGCGCAGCCGAGGAGGACGCCAGCACAACGGGGTGCAAGGCCACCAAGCCGGTTGCCGCCAAGCGCTTCCCCTGCCCGCTGCCCGTGGCGCTCGGCTACCTCAACGGCACCCTGACCCTGGCAGGCGAGCGCGACTACGCCGTGAAGATCGCCGTGAGCGGGAGCTGAACCCCGGTTGCCGGTACGGGTGGACGGTGTGTCCAAGAAGCCGCCGTCGCGGTCGGGCGGGTCCCGGTGGCCGGGCGCGGCGGCAAGGGGAAGCCACCCACGCCGAAGCCGGGCCGCGGAGCACCACGGTCGGCCAGGTCCTGGTCATGGGCCATCCCAACGGGGTGGCGACCGAGCCGCTGTCTCGGTCAGACGTACACGACGGGCCGGGACTGCGGCGCCGGGGCGGCCGATCCGTCCCGCTTCGCGCGGCCGAGCAGGAGTTGCCCGCGGACCACGATGGTGCCCAGCCGGACCACGACCTCGCCGAACGCCATCAGGATGAGCGCCACCACCCACGCCTGGCCGCTGGTGATGTGGTGCGCAGCCGAGAAGTGGGTGACGTGGGCCGCGCCGGAAGGGTGCGAGGACCATACGGCGAAACCGAGCCGGAAGCCCATGCTGGCCACCCACAGGGCGGCCGCACCCACGGAGGCGCGAACCCGCAGGTGGCCGTCGGCCAGCCGGACGCGGGTGAGCAGACCGCCGAGCAGACCGAAGACGATGCCCACGGCGGCGAACACGCCCGCCAGCAGCAGGTCGTTCCCCGCGGTGGGGATGTGGTGCAGGTAGGTGGACGCCGCCCAGCCGATGATGGCCAGCGGCAGCAGCACGGTCCGGACCGTCAGCCGCTCCTCGCGCATCTGCCGGAAGACGATCAGTACGAGGACGATGTCGATGATCCACTCGGTGGTTGTCATGGCACCGAGCATCCACTCCGGCGGGCCCCGCCCCCTCAACCCACGGGTGGAACCCCGGGTGGGCATCGCGT
>NZ_JACEGK010000007.1:0-40500 GCF_056859195.1 Streptomyces sp. NH27 | reverse complement strand
GCCCACCACTCCGCCGACCACGCCCCCCACCACTCCGCCGACGACACCGTCCGAAACCGACAGTCGGACCGCCGGCGCGCCCGCCACCGTGCCGGACACGCCCACACCATCCGACACGCCCTCCGACCCGACCTCGGCCACCTTCGAGTCGCCGACCCCGTAGCCGAAGGACCGTCCCGCCCCGGGGCAGCGCACGGCGAGCAGCCCCGACAGGGGCGCGGGGAACTGCGCGACAAGCCCTCCACCGGCGGGTGGTCCGGGAGCCGACAGGACGGGGCAGCCCGGGCGGGCCGGGTGGACCACTTCCGGGGAACTGCGCGACAAGCCCTCCACCGGCGGGTGGTCCCTGAACCGGCGGAACCGCCCACCCTGGCGGGTCAGGGGCCCTAGAACAGGCGGAGCTTGTCGTCCTGGATGCCGCGCAGCGCGTCGTAGTCCAGCACCACGCAGTCGATCCCGCGGTCGGTGGCGAGGACCCGGGCCTGCGGCTTGATCTCCTGTGCCGCGAACACGCCCTTCACGGGCGCGATGCGGGTGTCGCGGTTGAGGAGTTCGAGGTAGCGGGTGAGCTGCTCCACCCCGTCGATCTCGCCGCGCCGCTTGATCTCGATCGCCACGGTGGTGCCGTCGCCGTCGCGGCAGAGGATGTCCACCGGGCCGATCGGCGTGGGGTACTCGCGCCGGATCAGGGTCCAGCCGGCGCCGAGGACCTCCATCCGATCGGCGAGCAGCTCCTGCAAGTGCGCTTCGACGCCGTCCTTGATGAGGCCGGGATCGACCCCCAGTTCGTGCGACGAGTCGTGCAGGATCTCCTCGATCGAGATGATCAGTTGCTCGCCCGCCTTGTTGGTGACCGTCCACACACCGTCGTCGCCCTCCTTGAGCGAGCACGGCGGGGACATCCAGTTGAGCGGCTTGTAGGCGCGGTCGTCCGCGTGTACGGAGAGGCTGCCGTCGGCTTTGAGCAGCAACAGCCGTGTGGCGGAGGGGAGATGGGCGGAGAGCCGACCGGCGTAGTCCACGGAGCAGCGGGCGATCACGAGGCGCATGGTGCGCAACGCTATCCGACCCCGCCCCCGCCCGGAAAATTGGCCGGTTGTGGGTGCTGCCGCCTGGTGCGGCTGCGCAGGTGACGCCTACGGTTGATGTACCGGGGCCGACATTCAGCAGCTTGGGGCGGCCTCCGGGCAACAGGTCCTCCCGCACGGCGCTTCCGGCCGTGCGTGGTGCCCGCAGACCCCCGTCCCCTTCGGACGCGTGGTCACGAGAGGAGTATCCATGTCGCTCGACGTCTCACCGGCCCTTCTCGAACAGGCCGAGCGAGGCGAGGTCGACGAGCAGGAGTTCGTCGACTGCGTCCGGACGTCCCTCCCTTACGCGTGGGAGATGATCAGCTCGCTGGTGGCGCAACTGAAGGTCGACGGAGGGGAGTTCGCCGACAACCAGGTGCCGCCGCCGAGTGAGAAGGAGCGCGGCCAGTTGCTTCGCGCGCTGGCCAGCGACGCGATACGCGGCGCGCTGCAAAGGCACTTCGGGGTGCGGCTGGCCTTCCAGAACTGCCACCGGGTGGCGGTGTTCCCCTGGGACCCGGCGGTGGAGCGCAGCTACGACAAGTTCACCTCGTTGCGGTCCCAAGTGCTCAACCAGTCGCCGGAGCTGCGGGACTGCTGAGCCGGCCGCGCTGATCGGCCCGTTCGCGGGGCCGGTCGGCGTCCCGCCCGCCGCTGGTGGGCGGCCCGGCCGTGAACGATCGACCAGGGGGCGGCCGGCCCGAACGATCAATGGCGCCGTGCACAACCAGGCGTGCTCCCGTGACCGGCTCTCCGCACCGGATCAGGCCAGTTCCGGGAGCACGTCGCCGCCCAGCCGGGCGACGTTCTCCATGGTCGCGTCGAGGTCGCCGGAGCCCTCGGCGAGCAGCGCGAATCGGGTGATGCCGGTGCGTTCGGCGGTGGCGGCCAGCCGGTCGGCGCACAGCCGCGGCGGCCCCACCGGGTGCAGGGCGCAGAGCAGTTCGGTGTATCCGTGCGGGTCGCGCATCGCGCGCGGGCTGCCGTCGTAGGTGAGGTGCGCGGACAGGCCCTGCTGGAGCCAGCCGGGCATCGCCTTCGCCAGCACCTCCACGGCGTCCGCGCGGGTGTCGGCGACCTGCACCACTCCCGCGGAGACGTGGTCGGCCGCCGTGACCGCGTCCGGCGGGTGCCCGGCGGCGAGCGCCGCCTGTTGCCACATCGCGACCATCGCCGCCTTGTCGTCGTCGCCGCAGTGCATCCCCAGCAGCATGGGCAGGCAGCGCCGGGCGGCCTCCCGTACGGTCCCGGGGGAGGTGCACGCCACCACCACGGGTGGGCCCGGCCGCCCGTCGAGTTCGTCCGGCCGCGGCACCACCGCCACCTCGCGGAAGGCGTACCGCGGGCCGCGGGCCTCCACTGCGGGCTCGCGCAGCCAGCGCATCAGCAGGTCGAGCGACTCGGGGAAGCCGCTCTCGAAGGCGTCCAGCCCGGTGCCGAAGACCTCCAGGTCCACCCATGGCCCGCCGCGTCCCACCCCGAGGGTGAAGCGGCCGCCGGAGGCGAGGTGCAGCAGCGCCGCCTGCTCGCCGAGCGCGACCGGATGGACGTTGGGCAGCACACTCACCGCGGTGCCGACCCCGATCCGGGAGGTGCGGCCGAGCATGATCCCGGCAAGGGTGACGGCCGACGGGCAGACGCCGTACGGCACGAAGTGGTGCTCGGCCAGCCACACCGAGTCCAGCCCCGCAGCCTCCGCCGCGTCGGCCGTGGATATCGCCCGGCTCAGCGCCTCGCCCTGGCCCTGACCGGGGAACTGGGCTGCGAGTACGAACGTCCCAACGCGCATCACGCACTCCCTCTTTTCCCGTCCAACGCCTGGCACGTGCCAAGGGCACGGCCTCTGCCGGGAGTTTTCATGATTTTCGGCAGCCGATGCGCGGGCGGTGAGCGGCGGGAGTGCGGCCGGTGCGCGGGCAACGGGCGGGCGGTGCACGTGCGGTGAGCAGCCGGTGTGCGGGCGGCGGGCCGCGCGCGGGTGTTCCGCCGGGCCCCGGTCGTACGCGTAACCTGGAGGGACGGTTCGGCCCCGGCGGCTCGGACCGGTCCGCTGTCGAACCAGTGCAGCCCGGGGCCTGGCCGGGCAGAGCGCGAGGTGTCCATGTCGCCGCGACGTAACCGCCCGTACAAGTCGGCGCCCGCGCAGGAGCGGGAGTCGGGCTTCGGCAGCGGCCAGACCGAGGAGTGGCAGGGCGAGGAGTGGGTGGTGCGGCCGATCGCCGGCAGCGCCTCCGCGAAGCACTACCGCTGCCCGGGCTGCGACCAGGAGATCCCGCCCGGCGTCGGCCACGTGGTGGCCTGGCGGGAGTACGGCGGGGTGGACGACCGCCGGCACTGGCACCGCGCCTGCTGGAACGCGAGGGACCGCCGCACCAGCAAGGTGCAGCGGTCCCGTAACGCACCGCGGTACTGAGCCAGCTTTCACTCGTTCGGGTGACGCGTCGCGTGGTCTGACGCACCGTCACGAACGCCTGGTGGTGCGCGGACCCGGGCTCAGGCGTCGCGGCGCTTGAGCACCACGTAGCCGCCGAGGAGCACCGCGATCACCCACAGCGCCATGATGCCGATGCCGCCCCAGGGGCCGTACGACGTGTGGTGGTCGGAGTCCGGCACCACCTGCATGATCTTCTGCCCGGCCTGGTCGGGGAAGTAGCGGGCCACCGACTTGACCTTCGGCACCGCGCTGAGGATCGGCGAGACCAGGAAGAAGAACGGCATCAGGATGCCCAGTCCCAGCATCGGGCTGCGCAGCATCGCCGCGGTGCCCACGCAGAACAGCACGACCAGCGTCATGTACAGCCCGGCGCCGAACACCGCGCGCAGCACGCCGTGATCGCTGATCGAGGCGCTGTGCGAGCCGAGCAGCGCCTGCCCGACGAAGAAGGTCAGGAAGCTGGTCAGCATGCCGACGACCAGGGCGAGCAGCCCGGCGACCGCGACCTTCGAGGCGTAGAAGTGACCGCGCTGCGGCACCGCGGCGAGCGAGGTGCGGATCATGCCGGTGCTGTACTCGCTGGAGATCACCAGCACGCCGAAGACGATCAGCGCGAGCTGGCCGAGGGTCATGCCGAAGAAGCTGGTGTTCGTCGGGTCGAAGGTCGCCTTGTCGGACGGCGACATCGAGCTCCACTGGCTGTTGAAGACGGCGCTGATGATCGCGCCCAGCGCGAGGGTGACCAGGAAGGCCAGCGCGAGTGTCCACACGGTGGAGCGCACCGATCGGATCTTCGTCCACTCCGACTGGAGGACGGCGGAGGTCGAGGCCATGTCAGTGCCCCTTCTTCTTGCCGTTGTCACGCCACTGCGCGCCCCACCCGGGGGCCGCGGGAGGTGCCGGCGGGACCGGCGGCGCCGCCTGACCACCCTGGCCCTGCTGCCCGCCCTGCCCCTGCGGTGCCCCCTGCCCGGGCATGGTGGGGGGTGCGTACGGCGAGGTGCCGTAGGGCGAGGCGCCGTACGGTGGCTGGCCCGCGGGCGCACCGGGCTGCCCGGTACCGCCGCCCGGCACCGGAGCCCCGGGCCCGGCGACCGGCCCGGGGCCGATCTGGCCGTGCGCGTGGTACTCCACCGACTCCGCGGTGAGCTGCATGAACGCTTCCTCCAACGACGCCCGCTGCGGGCTGAGTTCGTGCAGCACCAGCTGATGCTGCGCCGCGAGTTCGCCGAGCGCGGCCGCGTCGCCGTCCGTGATCTCGAACGCGCCGTCGCCGGTCTCCACCGCGGTGTAACCGGCCTTGCCCATGATGTCCTTGAACCGCTCCTGCTGCGGTGTGCGCAGCCGGACGTAGGACCGCGAGTTCTTCTCGATGAAGTCGGACATCGACGTGTCCGCCATCAGCCGGCCGCGGCCGATCACGATCAGGTGGTCGGCGGTCAGCGCCATCTCGCTCATCAGGTGGCTGGAGACGAAGACCGTGCGGCCCTGGGCGGCCAAGCCCTTCATCAGGTTCCTGATCCAGTGGATGCCCTCCGGGTCCAGTCCGTTGACCGGCTCGTCGAACATCAGGATCTCCGGGTCGCCGAGCAGCGCTCCGGCGATGCCCAGCCGCTGGCCCATGCCGAGCGAGAAGCCCTTGGAGCGCTTCTTCGCCACCGCGCTCAGGCCCACCGTCTCCAGCACCTCGTCCACCCGGTGCTTGGGGATGCGGTTGGACTGCGCCATGCACAGCAGGTGGTTGTACGCGGTGCGGCCGCCGTGGATCGCCTTGGCGTCCAGCAGGGCGCCGATGTACTTCAGCGGCTCGCTGAGCTGTGCGTAGTGCTTGCCGTCGATCCGGACGTCGCCACTGGTCGGGTTGTCCAGCCCCAGCAGCATCCGCATCGTCGTGGACTTGCCCGCGCCGTTCGGCCCGAGGAAGCCCGTCACCACGCCGGGGCGCACGGTGAAGGTCAAATGGTCGACTGCGGTCTTGTCCCCGTACCGCTTGGTGAGCCCCTGCAACTCAATCATGGGCCCGAGGTTACTTCAGACGGCACAACCCCCGCCCGAGGAGGGGCGGGGGTTGTGGAAAACGTGCCGCCGGCCGGGGCGGAGCCGTCGGCCGGGGCGGAACCGCCGGTCAGCGGGACTGCTGGGCCGGGACGCCGCGCGAGACCGGCTCGTCGTCGGCGGGGGAGGTCGCCGCGGCGACGGCCGCACCCGTGAGCGTGGCCAGCATCTCGCGCACGTTGGTCAGCTGCGCGTTGATGCTGTCGCGGCGGTTGGTGAGTGCCGCCAGCTCGCGCTCGGACTCGCTGCGGATCCGGTCGGCCTTCGCGTTCGCGTCCGCGACGATGTCCTCGGACTGGCGCTGCGCGGTCTCCACCGTCTGGCGGGCCCGGCGCTCGGCGTCGGTGCGCAGCTTCTCCGCCTCCAGGCGCAGCTGTTCCGCGCGGTGCTCGATCTCCGCCAGCCGCTTCTCCGCCTTCGCCTGACGGGACGCCAGGTCCCGCTCGGACTGCTCGCGCCGCTTGGCGAGGTTGGTCTCGAAGTCCGCGGCGGCCTGGGCGGCCTTGGCGCGGGTCTCCTCGAACAGCGCATCGGCCTCCTCACGCTTGGCCGAGGCGTCCTTCTGCGCGTCCGCGCGCAGCTGCGTCGCGTCGCCCTTCGCCTTGTCGACGATCCGCGAGCCCTCGTCCTCGGCCTTCGCCTTCCGGTCGGAGGCGTAGGACTCGGCGTCGCTGCGGACCTGGGCGGCGGCCGACTCGGCCAGCTCGCGGTGCTGCTCGGCCGCGCGGCGGGCCTCCTCGCGCAGGTCCTTCGCCTCCTCCTCGGCGAGGCGGAGGATCTTCTCGACACGGGCACCGAGACCGGCGTACGACGGCTCGGAGTCGGTGACCTGGGCCTGGGCGTTCTGGGTTTCGAGGTGCAGTTCCTCGATTCGCTTCTCCAGCGCGGTGATCCGGGTCAGCGCGCTGTCACGGTCGGCGACGAGCTTGGTGATGCGGTCGTCCACCTGACCGCGGTCATATCCGCGACGCACGAGCTCGAAGCCGAAGGGGGAGGAAGTGTCGCTCATGGGGTTCCTGTCGATGATTCAGACCGGTGAGGTGATAGAGGGAATCCTAGGGGGCGCGGCGGCGTGTCACCGAGCCATTGCGTATTCGGTATGGAGAATGTCCGCTCAATCGAGTGGAGCCTCGTCGGAACGCTTGCCGCTTGTACGGGTGGTGGGTGCGCCCGCGCCGGCCGCGACGGCGCTCTTGCCGGACCCGCCGCCGGGCGCCTCGAACGACTCCAGCGCCTCCAACACGTCCTGGACACGGGAGATTTCCGCGTTGATGTCCTCTCGGCGGCGCACCAGGACCTCCAACTCCCTTCTGCCCTCCGCCACGATGCGCTCGGCCTCGGCGCGTGCCTCGCCCTTGACCCGCTCCGCCTCGCGTTCGGCCGTGGACTTCTTCTGCTCCGCCTCCTTGAGCAGGCCCTCGACCTTCTTCACGGCGGCGATCCGCACCTTGCTCGCCTCGGACGTGGCGGTGCTCTTGATCTCGGCGGCCTTCGCTTCCGCTTCCCCCAACTGCTCGGTCGCGGCGGCCACCAGCTTGTCGACCCGCTCGCCGACCACCTTCATGGCCTCGGCGGCTTCCTTGCGGGCCCGCTCGTGCAACTCCTCCACCTCGGACTCCACCCGGCGGCGCAACTCCGCAGTGCGGTTCCTGGTGTTGGTGGCGTCGTTGCGCGCCTCGCCCAGTAGCGTATCGGCGTCGGTGCGGGCCCGCTCCACCGTCCCGTTGCCCTCGTTGGTGGCCTCGTTGACGATCCGCTCCGCCTCGGTGCGGGCCGCGCCGACCATCGCGTCGGCCTGCTGCTCCGCCGCGGTCTGCGTCTTGACCGCCTCCGCCTGCGCCTTGCCGATCAACTCGTCGGCCTGCTCGGCGGCTTCGCTGCGCCGCTTGTTCGCCGCCTCGCGTGCCTCGTCCAGGATGCGCTGGGCGTGCGTACGGGAGTCCTCGGCGGTCCGTTCGGCGTTCGCGAGCGCGTCCCGGGCCTGGGCGCTGAGGCGTTCGGCCTCCTCGCGTGCCTTGCCGACGAGTTGGTCGGCCTGGTTCGCCGCGTCGGTGCGCATCCGGTTCGCGTCGTCGCGCGCCTCGGAACGCAGCCGGTCGGACTCCTCGATCGCCTCGCCGACCGTACGGTCGGCCAACGCGCGGGCCGCCTCGGCCTCCTCGGCCGCCTCCCGGCGGACCCGGGACGCGTCCTCACCGGCCCGCTCCCGCTCGGAGTTGGCGTCGGAACGCAGCCGGTCCGCCTCGCCCTGTGCCTCGGCGCGCAGCCGCTGGGAGGCGTGCTCCGCGGCCGACCGCAGCCCGGCGACCTCCTCCTCGGCCTCCTGACGCAGCCCCGCGACCGACTCGCGCACCTGCTGCGCGGTGCCCTCGGCGGTGGCCACCAACTCCGCGGCCCGCTGGTCCGCTTCGGCGACCAGCCGGTCCGCCTCGACGCCGGCGTCCTCCACCCGCTTGCGGGCGGCGGCCAGCAACTCCTCGCTCTCCCGGCGGGCTTGGGTGCGCTCCTGCTCGGCCTCGGTGCGGGCCGCGCCCAGCACCTCCTCGGCCTCCCGGCGGCGGCGGGCCGCCTCCTCCTGGGCCGCGCCCAGTGCCTCGGCGGCCTCCACCGCGATCCGCTCGGCGGCGGCCGCGGCCTCCGCGCGCAGCCGGTCCGCGGTCTCCTGCGCCTCGGTCCTGCGCTGCTCGGCGTCGGCGGCTGCCTCGGCCTGCAACCGTACGGCGACGGACTCGCCCTCCGCGCGGCTCTGCGCCGCGTCCGAGGCCGCCTCGTCGCGCAGCCGTACCGCCTCCGCCTCGGCCTGCTCCTGCACGACGCGGACCCGCTCGGCCGTCTCGCCGCGCAGCCGCTCGGCCTCCTCGCCGGCCTCCGCGCGGACCTGGTCCGCTTCGGCGCTGGCCTCGCGCAGCACCTGCTCGGCACCGGCGACCCGCGCCTCGGCCTCCTCGCGCAGCCGGACCAGGTCGCCCTCGGCCTCCTCGCGCATCCGCGCGGTGACCGCCTCGGCCTCGGTACGGGCCTGCTCGGCGGTCCGCTCGGCCGCCTCCTTGGCCGCCTCGGCCTGCCGCCCGGCCTCCGCGTGCAGCTCGTCGGCCTCCGCGCGGGCCTGCCGCAGTGCCTCCTCGGCCTTGGTGTTCAGCGCCGAGGCCCGCTCCACGGACTCCGTGCGCATCCGGTCGGCCTCGGCGGCCGAGCCCTGCCGCACCTCGTCGCCGTCGGCCTTCGCCTTGGCGAGCAGCTCCTCGGCCTTGCTCGCGGCCTCCTCGATCTGCTGTACGGCCTCGCGCCGCGCCTCGCCGCGGATGCGCTCGCCCTCGGCGACCGCGTCGGCCCGCAACTGCTCGGCCTCGCCGCGCAGCCGCCGGGCCTCCTCCTGGAGCTCGACGGTCCTGGCGCGGTACTCCTCGGTGTCGTCCTGGGCGGCGCCGCGCAGCTCCTGCGCCGACGCCTCCGCCTCGGCGCGCAGCCGCTCGGCCTCGTCGGCGGCCTCGCGCCGGATGCGCTCGGCCTCGTCGGCGGCTGCCTTCGTGGTGGAGCGGGCGTCCTCGGACGCCTTGGTCAAGATCTCCTCGGCGGACCTGGCCGCCTGGGCGAGCTGCGCGGCGGCGTCCTCGGTGGCCTTGGCGCGGGCGGTCTCCTGCGCCTCGGTCCTGATCCGGTCGGCCTGCGCGCGGGCGTCGGTGACGGTCTGCTCGGCCGCCTCCTTGGCCGACTCGGCCTCCTTGGTGGCCTCGCCGACCATGCGGGCGATCTCGGCGCGCGCGGTCCTGGTGCGCTGCTCGTTCTCGCTCTCGGTGGCCGCCAGCCGCTTCGCGGCGCCTGCCGCGGCCTCCTCGCGCAGCCGCTCGGCCTCGGTGCGGGCCTGCCGCAGCGTCTCCTCGGCGGCCCTGGCCCGCTCGTCGGCGAGCCGGGACAGCTCGGTGGCGCGGGTCCTCGCCTCGTCGGACTCGCTGCGGGTGGTGGTGCGCAGCTGCTCGGCCTCGGTGGTCGCCTCGGTGGCCTGCGCGGAGGCGGTGGCCAGCAGCCGCTCGGCGTCCGCGCGCGCCCGGCGCAGCAGCTGCTCGGCCTCGGTGCGGGCCGACTCGGCCTCCGCGGTCAGTCGCTGGCTGGTCTGCTCGGCGATCCGGGTCGCCTCGGCCCGGGCGGCGGTCAGCGCCGCCTCGGACTCCGCGCGGGTCTCGTCCAGCAGCCGCCGGGCCTGCGACTCGCTGCGGGCCCGCAGCTGCTCGGCCCAGGCCACGTTCTCGTTGACGTGGGTCTCGACGGTGGCGCGCCGCTCGGCCAGCTCGTCGTCGAGCTGGCGGCGGCGGGCGATCGCCTCGGTGTGCCAGTCCGACTCGAACCTGGCCTGGTGCTCGGCCTGTTCCTGGAGCAGCCGCTGCGTCTGGGCGCGGGCCTCGCGCAGCTCCCGCTCGGCGTCGGCGCGCAGCTGGTCGGCCTGGATCTGGGCGTTGCGCAGCAGCTGGTCGGCCTGGTGGCCGATGTTGTCGTAGGCGGGACGGGTGGCGAGATTACGGCGCGCCTCGTGCAGCTTGGCGCGCAGCACCTCGACCTGGTAGCCGAGGTCGTCGGCGTGATCGACGGCCTTGCCGCGCTCGGTACGCAGCCGGTCCATCTCGGCTTCGAGTCGAGAGAGCTGGTCGTCAGCCCGGTAGCTGTCGTTGCCCCGCACTCTGCGGTCCCATCGGTCTCCTGGCGTACTCACCCGCCAACCGGGTGAGATTCTCCGTAACTCGGTTGAAGAGAACAGAGCTGTACGAAGAATGGTGTCAGATCAACGTCACAGAGCGGGAGCGTACCCAGGAGCGTGCTCCCGGCCGCCCACCCCGGTCGGCCTCGGTCACTCTACCGGGCGGCACCGGGGTTGGGTCAGTGGTCTCGGGCCTGTTCGGCGGTCCCGAGGCCGGATCGCTACGCCTCGTCCTCGGCGTCGGGGGTGCCCGGGGCGGAGGTGACCAGCTCGGTGAGCACGCCGTGGCAGTCCTTGGGGTGCAGGAAGGTGATCCGCGAGCCCATGGTGCCGTGCCGCGGCTGCTCGTAGAGCACCCGCACACCCTTGTCGCGCACCGCCTCGGAGTCGGTGTCGACGTCCCCGGTGCCGAAGGCGATGTGGTGCACACCCTCGCCGTTCTTCGCCAGCCACTTCCCGACCGCGGAGTCCTCCCGGGTCGGCTCCAGCAGCTGGAGGTAGGAGGCGCCGCCGTCGTCCGTCCCGCTGATCCTGATCATCGCCTCGCGGACGCCCTGCTCCTCGTTGACCTCGCTGTGCTCCACCTCGAAGCCGTACGTGGCACGGTAGAACTCGACGGTCGCGTCCAGGTCGAAGCAGGCGATCCCGATGTGGTCGATGCGCGTCAGCATGCACACAGTTCACCGCACCGGCATGTGGTCACGCAACGTGCGCGCCGTCACACGTTCCGCCTCGTGACCCGGCGACTACCGGTCAGTACATTGACGGTAACCCTCGTTAACTTCTCTTCAGCCGAAGGGGCCGCAGCATGACCAGTCAGGAAGCCCGCACCTCCGTGATCGTCGCCGGCGCCCGCACCCCGATGGGGCGGTTGCTCGGCAGCCTGCGCACGTTCTCCGGCGCCGACCTTGGCGGCGCCGCGATCAAGGCCGCGCTGGACCGGGCCGGCATCGCCGGCGACCAGGTGGAGTACGTGATCATGGGGCAGGTGCTCCAGGCCGGCGCCGGCCAGATCCCGGCCCGGCAGGCCGCGGTCAAGGGCGGCATCCCGATGAGCGTTCCCGCGCTCACGGTGAACAAGGTGTGCCTGTCCGGTCTCGACGCGATCGCGCTCGCCGACCAGCTGATCCGGGCCGGCGAGTTCGAGATCGTGGTGGCCGGCGGCCAGGAGTCGATGACCAACGCGCCGCACCTGCTGCCCAAGTCCCGCGCGGGCCACAAGTACGGCGCGATCGAGATGCTCGACTCGATGGCGCACGACGGGCTGACCGACGCCTACGACGAGATCGCGATGGGCGCGTCCACCGAGCGACACAACACCCGGCTCGGCATCGAGCGCGCCCCGCAGGACGAGTTCGGCGCGCTGTCGCACCAGCGCGCCGCGGCCGCCCGGAAGAACGGCCTGTTCGACGCCGAGATCACCCCGGTGGAGATCCCGCAGCGCAAGGGCGAGCCGGTGATCGTCGCCGAGGACGAGGGCATCCGCCCGGAGACCACCGCGGAGTCGCTGAGCCGGCTGCGGCCCGCCTTCGCCGACGCGAACGGGGCCGGCACCATCACCGCCGGCACCTCCTCGCAGATCTCCGACGGGGCCGCCGCGGTCGTCGTGATGAGCCGCGCCAAGGCGGAGGAGCTGGGCCTGTCCTGGATCGCCGAGATCGGTGCGCACGGCAATGTGGCGGGGCCGGACAACTCCCTCCAGTCCCAGCCGTCGAACGCGATCAAGCACGCGCTGCGCAAGGAGGGGCTGACCGTCGACGACCTCGACCTCATCGAGATCAACGAGGCGTTCGCCGCGGTCGCCGTCCAGTCCATGAAGGACCTCGGCGTGACACCGGAAAAGGTGAACGTCAACGGCGGCGCGATCGCCCTCGGTCACCCCATCGGCATGTCCGGCGCCCGTATCGTGCTGCACCTGGCGCTCGAGCTGAAGCGGCGCGGCGGCGGCACCGGAGCCGCGGCCCTGTGCGGCGGCGGCGGCCAGGGCGACGCCCTGATCCTCCGGGTGCCGGGCAACTGACGGGAAAAGGGTGCCCACGGTCGGCTGACGGAAGAACGGTGGCTACGGGCGAGTGAGCCAAAGGTCGCGCCGGTGTCGAAAGGAAGAACACGCGCAGTGAGCGAGGGACGAGCGAGCGAGCATGATCGACCGTCGACACCGGGTCAAAGCGACCGGCGGCGAACCGAGCCACAAAAAGCAGCGGACGTCCAGACGCTGGTGGAGCAGGCGCGGGAGGGGCGGCCACGGGCGGTGGCGCGGCTGATCTCGCTCGTGGAGGGCGGCTCCCCGCAGTTGCGCGAGGTGATGGCGACGCTCGCCCCGCTGACCGGCGGAGCCTACGTCGTCGGGCTGACCGGCTCACCCGGCGTCGGCAAGTCCACCTCGACCTCGGCGCTGGTCACGGCGTACCGCAGGTCCGGCCGCCGGGTCGGGGTGCTCGCGGTCGACCCCTCCTCACCGTTCTCCGGCGGAGCCCTGCTCGGGGACCGGGTCCGGATGTCGGAGCACGCGTCGGACCCGGGCGTCTACATCCGCTCGATGGCCACCCGCGGCCATCTCGGCGGCCTGGCCTGGGCCGCCCCGCAGGCCATCCGGGTGCTGGACGCCGCCGGGTGCGACGTGGTGCTGGTGGAGACCGTCGGTGTCGGCCAGTCCGAGGTGGAGATCGCCGCGCAGGCCGACACCTCCGTGGTGCTGCTCGCCCCCGGCATGGGCGACGGCATCCAGGCCGCGAAGGCCGGCATCCTGGAGATCGGCGACGTCTACGTGGTGAACAAGGCCGACCGCGATGGCGCCGACGCCACCGCCCGCGAGCTGAACCACATGCTCGGCCTCGGCGAGGCCCGCGCGCCCGGCGACTGGCGGCCACCGATCGTCAAGACGGTCGCCAGCCGCGGCGAGGGCATCGACGAACTCCTCGACGCCCTCGACAAGCACCGGGGCTGGATGGAGGAGCACGGCACCCTCGTCGAGCGGCGCCGTACCCGCGCCGCCGGCGAGATCGAGAACATCGCCGTGACCGCGTTGCGCCGCCGGATCGGCTCCGTGCACGGCGACGCCCGGCTGTCCGCGCTGGCCGGGAAGGTGATCGACGGCGCGCTCGACCCGTACGCGGCGGCGGACGAGCTCATCGCGGGGCTGACACAGTCGTAACGCGGGGCCGGCGGACGCGGGGCCGGCGGAGTCGTGGTGCGGCGGGGCCGACGGATGCGTGGCCCCGGCCCAGGGCCCTACGCCGGTTCGCCTGCCGCGGACGCCGCCGATTCCCGCACCGCACCGGTCCTGCGCACCGACCTGAGCACCATGAACACGCCGGCCGTCCCGATCAGCCCGGCGCCGGAGATGACCGCGTACGGCGGGACCACCTCGGCGACCGCGCCGCCGACCATCAGGCCGACGCCCTGGAGCGTCATCAGGCCGGTGCCCAGCAGCGTCATCGCCCGGCCGCGCATGTCCACCGGCACCGCCTGCACGAACCAGCGGTCCATGCCGAGCGCGTAGGCGCCGCACAGCCCGGTGAGCACCAGCAGCCCGACCGACAGCGGCAGCGGGGGATGGACGAAGAAGGCGGCCATCGGCAGCAGCGAGACGGCCGCCAGCGGCAAGGTGATCCGGGCCCTGGCCTCCGGGCCGAGCAGCGACCCGGCCGCCATCTGACCGACGACGGTGCCGGCCGGCATCGCGGCCAGGAAGATGCCGTAGCCGACCGACCCGGCGCCGGTCGCGGCCGCGAACGGCACCGCCACACCGTCGGCGACCCCGAAGAACATCGGCGGCACCCACCACATCAGCAACAGCGCCCTGATCCGCGGGTGCGACAGCAGCCGGCCGCTCGCCGCGAGCGACTCGCGCATCAGTGACGTCCCCCCGGAGCCGCGGGCCGGCCGGCGCAGCGTGCCGAACCGCAGCAGCAGCGCCGAGCAGAGGAACGTGCACACGGTGATGTAGAGGGTCTGCCGCGGGGTGAACCAGGCGACCACCAGACCGGCCACGCCGAAGCCGATGATCTGCGAGGACTGGGAGACCATCGAGATCAGCGAGCGGCCCAGCACGAACAGGTCGCCGGCCAGGATGTCGGACAGGCTCGCCCCGCGGGCGCCGCCGAACAGCGGCGAGATCATCGAGACGCCCATCCGCAGCACCAGCAGCGCGGCGATCGGCATGCCCGGGATCACCATCAGGGCGACGCAGGAGGCCGACAGCAGGTCGCAGGTGACCAGGACCCGCCGGGCGGGGGCGCGGTCGGCGATGCCGGACAGCAGCAGGCCGCTCAGCGCGTACGGCAGCGTGGTCAGCGCGAAGACCAGCGCCGTCAGCAGCGCGGAGCCGGTCTGCCGGAACACCATGACCGCCAGGGCGACTTCGCAGAAGACGGTGCCGAGCATGGAGAGCACGTGGGCGGCGAACATCGCCCGGAACTCCCGGACCGCGAACACGGCGCCGTATCCGGCGCTCGTGTTCTTCTCCCCTTGGGTATCGGGGGAGTTGTCCGAGCCCGCCTGCGAGGAGTGGTTCTCCTCACGAGGCGGGTGCTCGCTGTCCGTTGTCATGACATCACACTGGTGGCACTGGCCCCACCCGTCGTAGTCTTTCGGCTGCCGCCGAATCTTGGGGGATGTGATGTCGTTGCGCGTGCGTTTCGCGGCCGAGGAACTGCTGCGCTGCCGCTTCGCGATATCACCGCTGCGCGAGGCACAAGGGGCGATCAGGGCCCTCTCCCACCCGGACCGGCACGGCTACCACCTTCCGTGGCTGCGCCAGGTCCGTACGGTCGCCGCCGGTCTCGATCTGACCGCGTTCTGGTTGCTCGCGCCGGAGAACGGCCACGGCCCCGACTTCCTCCACCCCGTCCCCGCGATGCCGTTGGCCGCGCTGGAGGACGAGATCGCCGCGATACGGGCCACCGACCCGGAACTCGCCCGGCGGCAGATCGCCGAGGCACTGACCCAGACCCCGGGCGCGAGGGACTCCCGCCGTGGCCGCGCCATGCTCGCCGACCCGGCCGGCACCGTACGGCAGTTGGCGGGGCAGTACGAACACGTGTGGTCCGCGCTGCTCGCGCCGCACTGGCCGCGGCTGCGGGCCGTGCTGGAGGCGGATGTCGCCTACCACGCACGGCGGTTGGCCGACGGCGGCATGCAGCGGCTGTTCACCGGGCTGCACCCGCTGCTCAGTTGGTCGGAGGGGGCGCTGACGGCCGGCGGCGCCCTGCCGGAGGCGCGGGTGCCGTCGTCCAGCGGCCTGGTGCTGGTGCCCAGCGTCTTCTTCTGGCCCGAGGCGGGCAGCGCGTTCGACCCGCCGTGGCAGCCGACCGTCGTCTACCCCGCCCGCGGGGTCGGCGGCCTGTGGGCGCGCACCGGGCCCAGCGCGTCCGACGCGCTGGTCCGGCTGCTGGGCGCCAACCGGGCCGCGATCCTCACCGGCCTCGACGCGCCCACGACCACCACCGCCCTCGCGCACCGGCACGAGCTGGCGATGTCGTCGGTCTCCGCCCACCTCGCGGTCCTGCGCGACGCCGGGCTGCTCAGGTCCCGCCGCTACGGCCATCAGGTGCTCTACGAGCGCACCCCGCTGGGCATCGCGATGGCGACCGGCGGCCTGCTCTGAGCCGAGGGCGCGGCATCACGCCCGCACACCCTCGCACCCTCGTGACGTCACGCGGTCACGCCGTCATGACGTCACTGCGTCAGCAGCCGCTCCACCGTCTCGACCTTCGAGCTGAGCCCGTCCGTCACCGACGGCCGGATGTCGGCCTTGAGCACCAGGGACACCCGGGGCGCGCGGGCCTCGACGGCGGCCACCGCGCGCCGTACGACGTCCATCACTTCATCCCACTCGCCCTCGATCGAGGTGAACATCGCGTCGGTACGGTTCGGCAGCCCGGACGCGCGGACCACGCGTACGGCGTCCGCCACGTATTCCCCGACGTCCTCGCCGACGCCGAGCGGGGTCACGGAGAAGGCGACGATCATGCGGAGGTCACCGGCTCGGCGTCCGAACCGGCCTCGGCCTCGGCTCCGGCCTGCTGGGCCGCCCGCGCCGTCGCCACCGCGCTCTCGCACTCCCGCGCCAGCATCCGCTCCGCGAAGAAGCCGCCGGTGGGCAGCACCGACAGCACCAGGTACAGCGCCGAGCGGCCCAGCGGCCAGCGCGCCCGGTTCCAGGCGTCGGCCCAGAAGAGCACGTAGATGATGAACAGGATGCCGTGCACCATGCCCATCACGGGCACGGCGTTGAAGTCCGTGGTGCTCTTCAGCACCACGCACACCAGCAGGATCACGAAGGACGCCGCCTCGGGGGCGGAGATCAGGCGCAGCCTGCGCAGAGCGGCGGCGGTCTTCAGTTCCACGGGAACCTCGCTGTCGGAACGGTCGTGCGGTGGCGGACGGACGGATGCGAACCTCTTGTGAAGGCGATCACAAACTCTTCTCCATTATCACCGGACCGTATCGATGACCCGTGCCCGGGGTCGGCAACCGTGCGCGGAGCGATAACGTCCCTCTCCACGGAGCGGTGTTCAGCAACGGCGCCGGCGTACCGCCCCGCCACCTGTACCTTCCGTTTCCGAGCGACGATCACCCACGGGGGCCGACACCGATGAGCAGAGACTGGGACCGCAGACACTGCGCCAGCAAGGGCCACATCACCTACGCGCCCGACGAGCCGGGCCTGCGCGAGCGGCTTCAGGCGAGGACCGCCGTAGGCACCGTCTGGCGCTGCCTGCGCTGCGGGGACTTCGTGCTCGGCGATCCGCACGGCTCGGGGCCGGCCGAGGAGGCTCCGCTGGTGCCGCGCGGCCGGGCGCTGCGCGACCTGTTCATCCTGCGCTTCCTCGCCGTCGAGCGGGTGCTGCGCGGGCTGCTGGTGATCCTGGCCGCCTGGGCGGTGTGGAAGTTCTCCAACTCCCAGGACGCGGTGCGCCGGCTCTTCGAGGACGACCTCACCGTCTTCCGCCCGGTCGCCAACCACTTCGGCTACGACCTGGACCACTCCCCGGTCGTCGGCACCATCCAGAAGACCTTCGACTACAAGAAGTCGACCCTGCACGTGGTGGCCGGCGGCCTGCTCGGATACGCCCTGATCGAGACGGTCGAGGGCATCGGGCTGTGGTTCGGCAAGCGCTGGGCGGAGTACCTGGCGGTCATCGCCACCGCCGCCTTCCTGCCGATCGAGGTCTACGAACTCACCGAGAAGATGAGCCCCTTCAAGGTCGGCACGCTGGCGCTGAACGTCGTCGCGGTTCTCTACATCCTCATCGGCAAGCGGCTGTTCGGGCTGCGGGGCGGCCACGCGGCGTTCGAGGCGGCCCGGCGCGGGGAGTCGCTGATCGAGGTCGAGGCGGCGGCGGGCGCGGTGGACACCGCGGGCACGCCGGTCGGCGGCGGGGCGGTCGGCGGGCAGGGCGACGGCGTCAAGGCGCCGCTTCCGGTCCGGCGCCGGTCGTCGGCCGATACCGTGTGAACCATGGCCAACTTCCGGTTGCAGGGCACCCGCGTGCTCGCCGTCGACCTGGCGGGCGACGCGGTCAAGGCGAAGAACGGCGCCATGGTCGCGTACGACGGCGAGATGACGTTCAAGAAGATGACCGGCGGCGGCGAGGGCCTGCGCGGCCTGATGACCCGCCGCATCACCGGTGAGTCGATGGCCGTCATGGAGGTCAAGGGCCACGGCACCTGCTACTTCGCCGACCGCGCCACCGAGATCAACCTGGTCGGGCTGAGCGGCGAGAAGCTCTACGTCGAGGCGTCCAATCTGCTGGTCACCGAGCCGTCGCTGCGCACCGGCACCACCTTCACCGGGCTGCGCGGCGCCTCCCAGGGCAACGGCCTGTTCACCACCACCGTCGAGGGCACCGGCCAGGCCGCGATCATGTCCGACGGTCCCGCGATAGTGCTGCGGGTCAGCGCGAAGACCCCGCTCGTCGTCGATCCCGGCGCGTACATCGCGCACACCGGGGGCCTGCGGCAGCAACTCCAGGCCGCGGTCGGCTGGCGCACGCTGATCGGCGAGGGCTCCGGCGAGAGCTTCCAGCTCCGCTTCGAGGGCGAGGGCCTGGTGTACGTCCAACCCAGTGAGCGCACCACCGTCGGGGGGCAGCTCTAGTGCCGTTCACCCGGATCAACTCGAAGATGGTCGAGGCCGACATCGTGCCCGGGCAGCGGGTGTTCAGCCAGCGCGGCGCGATGCTCGCCTACCGCGGCCGGGTCGCCTTCACGCCCAGCATCACCGGCGGGCAGGGCGGGGTGATGTCCATGATCGGCCGCCGCGTCGCCAACGAGGCCACCCCGCTGATGACCGTGGAGGGCGCGGGCTCGGTGATGTTCGGCCACGGCGGCCACCACATCCACACCGTGGACCTCACCGGCGAGACGCTCTACGTGGAGGCCGACCGGCTGCTGGCCTTCGACGGCTCGCTCCAGCAGGGCACGATGTTCATGGGCTCGCAAGGCGGCGTGATGGGCGTGATCCGCGGCCAGGTCACCGGCCAGGGCCTGTTCACCACCACGCTGGCGGGCAAGGGCTCGGTCGCGTTCATGGCGCACGGCGGCATCATCGAACTCCCGATCACCGGGCGCGGCCCGGTCCACGTCGACCCGCAGGCGTATGTCGCCCACCGCGGCGACGTCCGCAACAAGCTGACAACCGCGCTCGGTTGGCGCGAGATGGTCGGCCGCGGCTCGGGCGAGGCGTTCCAACTGGAGCTGTCCGGCAACGGGATGGTGTACGTGCAGGCGTCGGAGGAGAAGCTGTGACCTATCCGCCCCCGCCCCCGGTGCCGCCCTCGGCGCCGCCCACGCCGCCGGCCGGGCCGGTGATCCACGACGCGTGGACGCTGCCGTCGAACGACAACGTCAACCCGTACGCCTTCAGCGTGGACCTGGACGGCCAGTGGTTCCTGCAGAAGGGGAAGATGATCGCCTTCTTCGGGCAGATCGGCTTCGAGGCGATCGGCGCGGGCCCGCTGGACCACCTCATCGCGGAGAACTTCCACTCGCCGATGCACGCCGCCGAGTGGGTCGTCGCGCAGGGCCGCGGCAAGATGCTGCTCGCCGACCGGTCGTACGACATCAACTCCTACGACCTCGACGAGGGCAACCTCACCATCCGCTCGGGCAACCTGCTCGCCTTCCAACCCGGCCTGTCGCTGAAGCAGTCGATCATCCCGGGCTTCCTCACCCTCATCGGTACCGGCAAGTTCGTGGCCGCCTCCAACGGCGCCGTGCACTTCGTGGAGCCGCCGATCCGGGTCGACCCGCAGGCGCTCGTCGGCTGGGCCGACTGCCCCTCGCCCTGCCACCACTACGACCACGCCTACCTGCGCGGTGTGCTCGGCGGCATCCGGGCGATGACCGGGATAGGGGGCGCGTCGGGCGAGGAGCACCAGTACGAGTTCGTCGGCGCCGGGCAGGTGCTGCTCCAGTCCACCGAGTCGGTGCTCGCCGGACGCGCCACCGGCGCCGGCCCCGAGCCGGGTACGTGACGACGTGGCGCGTCGTAACCTTCGCGACCACGCACTCGTTCCACAGGGTGACCACTCGGCTACCCTGACGATCATTCGAGGGTGCAACTCCCGGTAGCATGGGGGCCATGGGGACCATGGAGACTGAGACCGCGGACGATGCCATCACCTGGCTCAACGAGGACGAACAGCGGGCCTGGCGGCTCCACTTGGACGTCAGCCGCCTGCTCATGTACCAACTTGAGCGCGACCTCCATCCGTTCGGCCTGACCAACAACGACTACGAGATCCTGGTCAACCTCTCCGAGGCCGCCGACCGCCGGATGCGGATGAGCGATCTGGCGAAGCGCACGCTCCAGTCGAAGAGCCGGCTGTCCCACCAGATCACCCGGATGGAGACCGCCGGCCTGGTCCGCCGGGAGGACTGCGAGTCCGACCGCCGCGGGCTGTACGCGGTCCTCACCGACCAGGGCTGGGCCACCATGCGCGAGGTCGCCCCGCGCCATGTCGCCGCGGTCCGGGAGCACTTCATCGACCTGCTCGCGCCCGGGGCGATCTCCGCCTACCGCGAGGCACTCCAGCCGGTGGCCGAGCACCTCCGCGCCGAACGCTTGCGGTAGCGACGGGCGGGGCCGACCGAAGCCGCCCGGTCAAGGCGGAAGTGCCCACAAGATGGACACCGGTGCCCAGTATGTGACCGACGGGTAGGCTCGGGACCGTGCCGAAGCCGTTGAGCCTGCCTTTCGACCCCATCGCCCGCGCCGACGAGCTGTGGACGCGGCACTGGGGCGGCGTGCCCTCGATGTCCGCCATCACCTCCATCATGCGCGCCCAGCAGATCCTGCTCGGCCAGGTCGACGCGGTGGTCAAGCCGTACGGCCTCACCTTCGCCCGGTACGAGGCGCTGGTGCTGCTCACCTTCTCCAAGGAGGGCGAGCTGCCGATGTCCAAGATCGGCGAGCGGCTGATGGTGCATCCCACCTCCGTGACCAACACCGTCGACCGGCTGGTCTCCGCCGGCCTCGTCGACAAGCGCCCCAACCCCAACGACGGCCGCGGCACCCTCGCCTCCATCACCGGCAAGGGCCGGAAGATCGTCGAGTCCGCGACCCGTGACCTGATGGCGATGGACTTCGGCCTCGGCGTCTACGACGAGGAGGAGTGCGGCGAGATCTTCGCGCTGCTGCGCCCGCTGCGGATAGCGGCGGGTGACTTCGAGGGCTGACGCCCGAGCGGCAGGAGTGGGCGGCCGACGGAGGAGGTCGCCCGCGGAGGCTGTGAGCAGGAGGACCGGGCGACAAGGGGTGTGGGCTGACGCCCGAGCGGCAGGAGTGGGCGGCCGACGGAGGAGGTCGCCCGCGGAGGCTGTGAGCAGGGGGACCGGGCGACAAGGGGTGTGGGGTCCGCCCCGGAGTCGGGGGGAGCTTCCGGGCGGTTTACGCTCGTACCCATGAAATCCAGCGTGTTGACCCGCTACCGGGTGATGGCCTACGTGACGGGTGTGCTGCTGATCGTGCTCACCCTCAGCGTCATCGGGGAGTACGTGCTCCACATCGACGGCGCGAGCACCGCCACGGGCATCGTGGGCTTCGCCCACGGCTGGCTCTACGTCGTCTACCTCATCTTCGCCTTCGACCTGTGCACCAAGGCGAAGTGGCCGCTCAGCCGGATGGCCTGGGTGCTGCTGGCCGGCACCGTGCCGACCGCGGCGTTCTTCGTCGAGCGGCGCGTCACCCGCGAGCTGACCCCGAAGGTGATCCACGCCGAGAAGGCCGCCGAGCCGGTCGAGGTCTGATTGATTTTTCGCTCTGACCTGCCGCTTCGCCGCAGGTCAGAGGCACATCCCTCGGGGTTCACCCGGGTGCTGGGCGGCTTCTCGTCGACATTTAGTAGGACGTCCAAGTAAATTTGACGCATGGACGCCCACGAGATCGAGACAGGCCGCCGGCGCTGGCAGGCGCGCTACGACTCAGCGCGCACCCGGGACGCCGATTTCACCACCCTCTCCGGCGACCCGGTGGAGCCGGTGTACGGGCCGCCGCCCGGCGCCGACGTGCCCGGGTTCGACCGCATCGGCTGGCCGGGGGAGTACCCCTTCACCCGCGGCCTGCACGCCACCGGCTACCGCGGCCGGACCTGGACCATCCGCCAGTTCGCCGGCTTCGGCAACGCCGAGCAGACCAACGAGCGGTACAAGATGATCCTGGAGGCGGGCGGCGGCGGTCTCTCCGTCGCGTTCGACATGCCGACGCTGATGGGCCGCGACTCCGACGACCCGCGCTCGCTCGGCGAGGTCGGCCACTGCGGGGTGGCGATCGACTCCGCGGCCGACATGGAGGTCCTCTTCGGCGGCATCCCGCTCGGCGACGTCACCACCTCGATGACGATCTCCGGCCCGGCCGTCCCGGTCTTCTGCATGTACCTGGTCGCCGCCGAACGCCAGGGCGTCGACCCCGGCGTGCTCAACGGCACGCTCCAGACCGACATCTTCAAGGAGTACATCGCGCAGAAGGAGTGGCTCTTCGCGCCCGGCCCGCACTTGCGGCTGATCGGCGACCTGATGGAGCACTGCGCGAGCTCCGTCCCCGCGTACAAGCCGCTGTCGGTGTCCGGCTACCACATCCGCGAGGCGGGGGCGACAGCCGCGCAGGAGCTGGCGTACACCCTCGCCGACGGCTTCGGCTACGTGGAGCTCGGCCTCTCCCGCGGCCTGGACGTCAACACCTTCGCGCCCGGGCTCTCCTTCTTCTTCGACGCGCACCTGGACTTCTTCGAGGAGATCGCCAAGTTCCGCGCCGCCCGCCGGATCTGGGCCCGCTGGATGCGCGACGTGTACGGCGCCACCTCGGACAAGGCGCAGTGGCTGCGCTTCCACACGCAGACCGCGGGTGTCTCGCTCACCGCCCAGCAGCCGTACAACAACGTGGTGCGCACCGCGGTCGAGGCGCTGTCCGCGGTGCTCGGCGGCACCAACTCGCTGCACACCAACGCGCTGGACGAGACGCTGGCGCTGCCCAGCGCGCAGGCCGCCGAGATCGCGCTGCGCACCCAGCAGGTGCTGATGGAGGAGACCGGGGTGGCCAACGTGGCCGACCCGCTCGGCGGCTCCTGGTACGTGGAGGCGCTGACCGACCGGATCGAGGCGGACGCGGAGAAGATCTTCGAACGGATCAGGGAGATGGGCGCCAAGGCGGCGCCGCTGGGGGCGACTTCCGGGCGAAGCTCCGAGGCGGAGTACTCGATCGGGCCGATCACCTCGGGCATCCTGCGCGGCATCGAGGACGGCTACTTCACCGGGGAGACCGCCGAGTCCGCCTTCCGCTACCAGCGGGCGCTGGAGAAGGGCGAGAAGAAGGTGGTGGGCGTCAACTGCCACACCGGCTCGGTCACCGGCGACCTGGAGATCCTGCGGGTCAGCCACGAGGTGGAGCGCGAGCAGGTGCGGGTGCTGGCCGACCGCAAGGCGGCCCGCGACGACGCGGCGGTGCGCGCCGCGCTCGACGCGATGCTCGCCGCCGCCCGCGACGGGTCCAACATGATCCAGCCGATGCTGACCGCGATCCGGGCCGAGGCCACGCTCGGTGAGGTCTGCGGTGTGCTGCGCGACGAGTGGGGTTCGTACACGGAGCAGGCCCGCTTCTGATCGAGCGTCACCCGAACAGATCAACGCCCCCTTCCTCAAGCCGAGTTGATCACGGGATGCTACTGGCGGCAACGCCCGTAATCTCGTACGCACTCAACCGGCATCTCCGAGGAAGGAACCTCGTGTCCCTCGAAGCGACCGTCGGTGACGACGGGATGATCTACATCCGCGAGACAGAGCGGCCCGAGGTGGTGGCGGTGACCACTCCCGTGAAGTGGGAGGCGTTCGTGAAGGGAGTCAAGGCCGGCGAGTTCGACCACTTCGTCGCCGGTGTGGAGGTGGAGGCGGGCTGACGGGTGCGTTCGGCGGCCGGGCGGGATCGGCGGTCGGGCGGCCGGACTCGGGCCGGGCGCCGGGCGCTGGTTGGCAGTTGGCGGTCGCCGCGCCCCGGGCGCGGGACGAACCGGCCGGACGGCCGGCTCCGCCGGGTTCAGCAGCCCGGCTTCGCGGTCAGGCCGTCCACCAGCAGCCGGGCCAGCCGGTCGGCCCACTCCTGGTCGACCGGCTCCGAACTGACCATCACACGGTGCACCACCGCGCCCGCCACCACGTCGAAGATCAGGTCGTCGCGAGCCGGGTCCGCGGTGCCGTCGTCGCCGGGCAACTCGCCGCGCGACTGCGCGCGGGCCCGGCCGAGCAGCACCAGATGCTTCTGCCGGTCGACGATCGCCTCCCGGATACGTTCGCGCAGCGCCTCGTCGTGGCCCGCCTCGGCGACCACCGCCATCAACGAGGTCCGGGTCTCCGGGCGGTTGAGCAGTTCGGCGAAGCGCAGCACCACGCCCTTGATGTCGGCCCGCAGGCTGCCGCGGTCGGGCAGTTCCAACTGCTCCTCGAAGAGCGCCGCGAGCGCGTCCACCACCAGCTCGTTCTTGCCCGCCCAGCGCCGGTACAAGGTGGTCTTCGCCACGCCGGCGCGGGCCGCCACGTCGCCGAGGGTCAACCCGCCGAAGCCCAACTCCACCAGCGCCGCGCGGGTCGCGTCCAGGATCGCGCGGTCGGCTCGGGCACTTCTGGGCCGGCCGGTGCGTTTGTTGGAGTGGGCCGGCGGAGTGGGGGACATAGGCCGGACCATACCGGCCAGTAGCCTTCGTGGACCGGGTGATCGTTGTCACAACACCCGCCACTGCACGGCCCCTGCCCGGCAGTTACGCTACGACTCGTAGCGAAAGGGTGGACCGTGCAGGCCCACCGACGCGACAACCACACCGTGCGGACGGGGATTCCGTACCGAGCGCATACCGCGGCGGCGTACCCGCCGTGGCGGGGACCATCACCCGCACCCGCAATCCGGCGGGTCCCGGGGTCTGTACACGCTTTGCTCCGCGAGGGGGGAGGATTGCCTCATGCAGCCACGGAACATGTCCATGAGCGGCGTGGTCGACCTCGCCGCCGTGAAGGCGGCCACTGAGGCCAAGGCGAAGGCCGAGCAGGCCAGGGCACAGCGCCAGGAGGCCGGCCCGGGCGCCACCCCCGCCTCCCCGCTCGTCATCGAGGTGACCGAGGAGACCTTCGAGAGCGATGTCCTGCAGCGCTCCGCCGAGGTCCCGGTCGTCATCAGCTTCTGGGCCGATCAGGCCGAGCAGAGCAAGCAACTCAACGCGGTGCTGGAGCGGCTGACCGGCCAGTACCGGGGGCGCTTCGTCCTTGCCACGGCCGAGGTCTACGCCAACCAGATGCTCTTCCAGCAGTTCGGCGTCCAGGGGGTGCCGGCGGTCTACGCGGTGCTGGCCGGGCAGGCGATGCCGCTCTTCCAGGGCGCCGCCCCCGAGGAGCAGATCACCGAGGTGCTCGACCAGGTGATCGCGGTCGCCGAGCAGCGGTTCGGCATCGTCGGCGCCGAGGTGGACCCGGGCGACGTGGTCGAGCAGCCCGCCGAGCCGGCCCCGCCCCGCCCCGCCACCCCGCAGGAACTCGCGCTCGGCGCGGCGCACGAGGCGCTGGACGCGGGCGTCCTCGCCGGTGCCATCGAGGCGTACAAGAACGTACTGGCCGGCGAGCCGGCCAACGCCGAGGCCAAACTGGGCCTGGCCCAGGCGGAGTTGCTGCAACGGGTGGAGGGTGCCGACGCGCAGCAGGTGCGGCAGGCGGCGGCCGGCGCGCCCGGTGACGTCGACGCCCAACTCGCCGCGTCCGACCTCGATCTGGTCGGCGGTCACGTCGAGGACGCCTTCGGGCGGCTGGTGGACACCGTGCGCCGCACCGCGGGCGAGGACCGCGACCGGGTGCGGCTGCGGCTGCTGGAACTGTTCGAGGTGATCGGCCCGGACGACCCGCGGGTGGCCGCGGCGCGTACCGCACTGGCCAGGGTGCTGTTCTGACCCGCGCGGTGGGCTTCGCGTACTCAGGGTTTTAGCGACACGGCGGCCGCACTTTATCAAACCGTGACAATGGGCGGCCGCTGTTACTTCCGGTAGGAAGCCCACCCCCCTTTGCCAGTTGTTGTCCGGTGATGCCGGATTAGCTCTCCCCAGATTTGGTTACGCAGCGTCATATTAATCGGTCTGGCGATCATGTTGGTGACGCTCTGCCGTTACTCGCTGGTAACGAACCCCCTTGTGCACCGGCCCCGAATGGACCACGATCGGCCAAGCTCGGTCCCGTAACCGTGCGTCCGGTCGCCAGCCGGTGCGACGGCAACGGGTCCCCACCGGGCGGGGTGCGCGGTGATCGCCGCTGCCCCGGGACAGGGGGGTCTCCGTCCACGGATGGAACCGGATGGAGCCTGTCCCGCAAGGTTGCGCGAGAGCGTGGCCAGTGGTTGTCGCTCGGGGGTGATCGCCGACGTTCGGACACCGCCGTCCGTAACTCCCCTGGGAGGGACGGCCCGCCGACCACCGGCGCTCTCCTTTCCGAGGACGTAGCACTTCTCCCATCCCGGGCCGGGCTCGAACGATCCGGCCGGAGATGTACGTCCGAGAAGGAGGAAGTATGGAGTCGCTCGTTCGTGGCGGTACCAGATGGCGGCGGTTCGCCGTCGTCATGGTGCCGAGTGTCGCGGCCACGGCCGTGATAGGCGTGGCACTGGCTCAGGGGGCGCTGGCCGCGTCCTTCAGCGTGTCGGGCCAGGAGTTCAAGGTGCACGCCGACACCTTGAACGGCAAGGGGTTCGTGCAGTACGGCAATGTGGATGTGCAGCACGGCGGTAAGTCGGCCGTGCCGGTCGCCGTTTCGGCCTTCAAGTCGGCCACCATCACCGGCCTGTGCCAGTCGGTGGTCGTCCCGGCGCCGATCATCGGCGACGTGACGCTGAAGCTCACCGCCGGCAACCACGGCAAGAAGGTCCAGGCGAGCAACCTCTACATCGACCTGAACCAGCTCGATGCGGACGCGACCTTCTACGACATCAACATCGGTGTCGCGGCCGGTGACACCGACCCGAGTTACGCGAAGCCCGAGTCGTCGGTCACCAGCACCGAGGCCGGTGCCTCGTCGTTCGCACAGGAGGCCAAGGCGGCTGTCCTGACGAACGTGAACCAGACCGCTTGGGCGACCAGCGCCGGCACCTTCAAGCTCGCCGGCCTGAGCATGAGCGTGAAGAAGGGCTCCGGCTCCGGAGTCGAGTGCTACTAGGCGTCTTCGCGACAGCCACGCCACGTGGCCACGGGCGAGTCGCGCCGGACGCGGCTCGCCCAGGCCACCGAACGAATCCCCACCGCACCAAGCCAGTCCCAGGGAGCTGTTTTCGATGAGCGCCGAGTCGACAGGACTGAGTGCCCGGTTCCGCTACGGACGTCTGGCGTTCCGTCACTGGAGATGGCAACGCCCCTTCTGGGCCGGACTGCTGACCCTCGTGTCGGGCCTCCCCATCACGTACTTCCCGTACGCGGACCTCACGCTCGGCCAGCTGACCGTGCGGATGTCCACCACCACCGGGTCCGCCTCGCTGATCATCGGTGTGCTGCTGTTCGTACTGGGCCTGACCATGTGGTTCCAGCCCGTGGTGCGGATCTTCGCCGGGGTCGCCACCATCATGCTCGGGCTGGTGTCGCTGGTGGAGTCCAACGTCGGCGGCTTCCTGATGGGCTTCGTGCCCGCGCTGCTCGGCGGCGCGCTCGCCCTGTCCTGGGCGCCCGGCGTCCCGGCGACGGACGAGCCCGGTGAGAAGGCCGAGTTGCCCGACGGCGACCCGGGCCCGGCGGGCGAGGACGAGGGCATTCCGGACGCCACGCGCCTGGACAAGCCGTTCGTGCCCGGGCAGGTGCATGGCGCCGGGTACCAAGGCGCCGAGGAGCCGGTGCTCGCCGGCGGCCGCGGCGACGAAGAGACCACCAAGGAGAACGGGAGGCACCGTGCTGGGTGACGACGCTCAGCCGGCCACGAGCGACGGGCCACGCGTCAGGGCGACCTCGGGGCCGCGCCACGCGGCTCCGCGCAAGTCGCTGCTGACCAAACTGCATGTCCCCGCCGGAAAGGCGGTGGCGCTCGCCGCGATGCCCACGGCGGTGCTGATGGGCATGGGTATGACCCCGCATCTCGCGCAGGCCGACGAGCCCTCGACCCCGTCGTTCGCACCCGGTGCGTGCGTCACCCAGTCCGACACGCCGTCTCCGACGGCGAGCGGGCAGGACGCCAAGGACACCAAGGACGGCAAGAAGGCGGACAAGGGCGGCAAGGACGCGAAGTCCGGGTCGTCCGGCAAGGACGGCGGCGCCAAGGACGGCACGGGCACCCCCTCGCCGTCGGCCGGCCCGCAGGGCGACAAGCCGGCGCCGACCGCCAGTCCGACCGCGCCCGCTTCGGGCGACAGCGCGGCCAAGGGGTCCAAGTCCGCGGCCACCACCGCTCCGACACCGACGCCGAGCCCGACCTCGTCGTACAACCCGCTGGACCCGCTGGGCCTGGGCGACCTGCTGAACGGGCTGCTGGGCGGCGGCGCGAAGTCCGACCCGGCCCCCGCGCCCACCACGGCGAACCCGACCCCGGCGCCGACCACCTCCGCGCCGAAGCCGGACCCTTCGCCCACCAGCGGTTCGGGTGCGGGCGGTTCGACGGACGGCGGCAAGAAGGCCGGCAAGGCCGCGAAGGACAAGGGCAGCACGGACGCCGCCAAGAAGGCCACCAAGGCCCTCAAGGACGCCACCGCGACCCCGAAGCCGACGGCCACCCCGTCGCCCTCGTCCACGGCCGGCTCCGACGGCGGCAAGCAGGGCTACCCCTGCCCGACGTACGACGCCAAGGCGCTCGACGACGCGAAGACCGAGGGGGGCATACCCCTCCTGCCGGACCAGCCCTGGACGCTCAAGAGCAGCATCCTGACCCTGCACGGCCTGAGTTACGACGGCATCGTGCAGGTCAAGACCGCCGGCGGTGAGGTCAAGGACGTCCTGAAGTTCACCACCACCGGCATCGACATCGGCGACCTCGACCAGTTCGTGGTCGGCCCGAACGGCAAGGGCCATACCGAGGTCAAGGCCGCCAAGGGCTCCACGTCCACGATCACCGGCGGCACCACGACGCTCTACACCGAGTCGCTCAGCGGCAATCTGCTCGGCCTGATCCCGATCACGTTCACGCCGAAGGCCCCGCCGCCGCTGACCCTGCCGGAGCTGTTCTTCACCGACGTGACGGTCATCAACGCCGGCCAGTTCGGCGGCAACCTGCACATCCCCGGCATGCAGGTGCTGCCCGGCCAGCCGTAGCGGTCAGTCGTAGCGGCAGGTCGGCCGGCTGCGGCCGGTCCGCGTCCCGCGCACAGGAAGCGGCCACGTACCCCCTCCCACAGGGGTGCGTGGCCGCTGGTCGTCGCGCCGTCAGTTCCCGAGGTGGTGCACCCGGACCAGGTTGGTGGTGCCGGGGACACCGGGCGGGGAGCCGGCCGTGATGATGACGGTGTCGCCCTTGGCGTACTCCGACAACTTGAGCATCTCCCGGTCGACCAACTCCACCATCGCGTCGGTGTTGTCGACGTGCTCGACCACGAACGTCTCGACGCCCCAGGTCAGCGCGAGCTGGTTGCGGGTGGCGGGGTCGGTGGTGAAGGCGACCACCGGCTCGGGCACCCGGTAGCGGGCCAACCGGCGGGCGGTGTCACCGGACTTGGTGAACGCCACCAGGGTGCGCGCGTCCAGGAAGTCGGCCAGCTCGGCCGCCGCACGGGCCACCGCGCCGCCCTGGGTACGGGGCTTCTTGCCCGGCGCCAGCGGCTGGAGCCCCCGGCACAGCAGTTCCTCCTCGGCCGCCTCCACGATCCGCGACATCGTCTTGACCGTCTCGATCGGGTACTTGCCGACCGAGGACTCCGCCGACAGCATCACCGCGTCCGCGCCGTCCAGGATCGCGTTGGCCACGTCGGACGCCTCGGCGCGGGTCGGCCGGGAGTTGGTGATCATCGACTCCATCATCTGGGTCGCCACGATCACCGGCTTGGCGTTGCGCCGGCACAGCTCGATCAGCCGCTTCTGCACCACCGGCACCCGCTCCAGCGGGTACTCCACCGCGAGGTCGCCGCGGGCCACCATCACGGCGTCGAACGCCATGACGACGTCCTCCATGTTCTCCACCGCCTGCGGCTTCTCCACCTTGGCGATGACCGGGACCCGGCGGCCCTCCTCGTCCATCACCCGATGAACGTCGCGCACGTCCTTGGCGTCGCGGACGAAGGAGAGCGCGACCATGTCGACGCCCATCCGCAGCGCGAACCGCAGGTCGTCGATGTCCTTCGCGGACAGCGCGGGCACGTTCACCGAAGCGCCGGGCAGGTTGATGCCCTTGTGGTCGGAGATCACGCCGCCCTCGACCACCAGCGAGCGGACCCGGGAGCCCTCGACCTCGATGACCCGCAGGGCCACGTTGCCGTCGTTGATGAGGATCGGGTCGCCCTGCGAGACGTCGCCGGGCAGGCCCTTGTAGGTGGTGCCGCAGATCGTCCGGTCGCCGGGCACCTCCTCGGTGGTGATGACGAACTCGTCGCCGGCCACCAGCTCCACCGGTCCGTCGGCGAAGGTGGCCAGCCGGATCTTCGGCCCCTGGAGGTCGGCGAGGATGCCGACCGCGCGGCCGGTCTCCTCGGCGACCTTGCGCACGCGCTGGTAGCGGCTCTCGTGCTCGGCGTGGCTGCCATGGCTGAAGTTGAGTCGGGCCACGTTCATACCGGCGTCGACCAGCGTCTTGAGCTGGTCATACGAGTCGACGGCGGGACCCAGGGTGCAGACGATCTTGGCTCGGCGCATGGGCATTATCCTATCGGTTTGTTCCACTCCGGAATAATCTGGGGCTGCGTGGCCGTGCCTGCCATCAGCCGTCCGCTTCGGGACCTCGGGCGCCGGCCCTCACGCCTGCCAAGGCATAAGTATCCCGCGCGATCTCGAACTCCTCATCAGTGGGGACCACCGCCACCGCCACCCGGCCGGCGGCGGTGGAGATCAGCCGGGCGCCCGAGGCGCGTACCGCGTTGTGCACCGGGTCGAGCGCGATGCCCAGGCCCTCCAGGTCCTGGAGGGCGGCGGCGCGGACCGCGGCGGAGTTCTCGCCGACGCCCGCGGTGAAGGCGATCGCGTCCACCCGGCCGAGCACCGCGGTGAACGCGCCGATGTAGCGGCGCAGCCGGTGGATGTAGACGTCGAAGGCGAGCCGGGCGGCCGGGTCGCCCTCGCCCATCCGGCGGCCGATCTCCCGCATGTCATTGGCGCCGCACAGGCCCAGCAGGCCGGACCGCTTGTTGAGCAGGGTGTCGACCTCGTCGGTGCTCATGCCGCCGACCCGCTCCAGGTGGAGGACCACCGCCGGGTCGATGTCCCCGGAGCGGGTGCCCATCACCAGGCCCTCCAGCGGGGTCATGCCCATCGAGGTGTCCACGCAGACCCCGCCGCGTACGGCCGACGCCGAGGCGCCGTTGCCCAGGTGCAGCACGATCACGTTGACCTCGCCGGGCTCCTTGCCGAGCAGCGCGGCCGTGGCCCGGGAGACGTAGGCGTGCGAGGTGCCGTGGAAGCCGTAGCGGCGGATGCCGTACCGGTCGGCGGTGGCCGCGTCGATCGCGTAGCGGGCCGCGGCCTCCGGGATGGTGGCGTGGAAGGCGGTGTCGAAGACCGCCACCTGCGGCAGGTCGGGGCGCAGTTCGCGGGCGACCTTGATGCCGGTGATGTTCGCCGGGTTGTGCAGCGGGGCGAGCGGCACCAGCTGCTCGATCTCGGCGACCACCTCGTCGGTGATCAGGGTCGGCTCGGTGAAGCGGGTGCCGCCGTGCACCACCCGGTGCCCGACCGCCGCCAGTTCGGGCGAGTCCAGGCCCAGGCCCTGCTCGCCGAGTTGCCGGGCGACCAGCCGCAGCGCCTCGGCGTGGTCGGCGACGCCGCCCTCCTCGCCGATCCGCTCCACCACGCCGGAGGCGGGCCGGGAGTGGTCGGCCATGTCGAGCAACTGGTACTTCACCGACGAGGAGCCGGAGTTGAGCACGAGTACGCGGGTCGCCGCTGTCACCGGGGGTCCCCCTGGGCCTGGATCGCGGTGATCGCGACCGTGTTGACGATGTCCTGCACCAGCGCGCCCCGGGACAGGTCGTTCACCGGCTTGCGCAGCCCCTGCAGGACCGGGCCGACCGCGACCGCGCCGGCCGAGCGCTGCACGGCCTTGTAGGTGTTGTTGCCGGTGTTGAGGTCGGGGAAGATCAGCACCGTGGCCTGGCCGGCCACCGCGGAACCCGGCAGCTTGGCCGCCGCGACCACCGGGGAGACCGCCGCGTCGTACTGGATCGGGCCCTCGACCAGCAGGTCGGGCCGCTGCGCGCGGACCAGGTCGGTGGCGGCCCGCACCTTGTCCACATCGGCGCCCGAGCCGGAGGTGCCGGTGGAGTACGACAGCATCGCCACCCGCGGCTGCACGTCGAAGCGCGCCGCGGTGCCCGCCGCCTGGATCGCGATGTCCGCCAGCTGCTCGGCGTCCGGGTCCGGGTTCACCGCGCAGTCGCCGTAGACCAGTACCCGGTCGGCCAGGCACATGAAGAACACCGACGAGACGATGGCCGCGCCCGGCCGGGTCTTGATGATCTCGAAGGCCGGGCGGATCGTGGCGGCCGTGGAGTGCACCGCGCCCGACACCATGCCGTCGGCCAGGCCCTCCTGCACCATCAAGGTGCCGAAGTACGACACGTCGGCGACCACGTCGTACGCCAGCTCGTAGCTGACGCCCTTGTGCGCGCGGAGCTTGGCGTACAGGGCGGCGAAACGGTCCCGCAGCGGCGAGGTGTGCGGATCGACGATGTCCAGCGCCGGGTCGTCCAGGCCGATGCCGAGGTCGCCCGCCTTCTTGCGGACCACGTCCTCCTCGCCGAGCAGGGTCAGCTCGCACACGCCCCGGCGCAGCAGCACCTCGGCGGCCCGCAGGATGCGCTCCTCGCTGCCCTCGGGCAGCACGATCCGCCGTTTGTTGGACCTGGCCCGCTCCAGCAGCGCGTGCTCGAACATCATCGGGGTGACCCGCGCGGAGCGGGCCACCGACAGCCGGCCGGTCAGCTCGGCGGTGTCCACATGCGTCTCGAACAGGCCGAGCGCGGTCTCCGCCTTGCGCGGGGTGCCCGCGCCGAGCTTGCCGTCCAGGCCGAACAGCTCGGTCGCGGTGAGGAACGACCCGGTCGGCACCGCCACCACCGGTGTGCCGGGGGCGAGCCGGTGGGCCAGCTGAAGGATGTCCGGGCCGGGCTTCTCGCCCAGCGTCAGCAGCACACCCGCGATCGGCGGCGACCCGGCCGAGTGCGCCGCCAGCGACCCTATGATCAGATCGGCGCGGTCGCCGGGGGTGACCACCACGCACCCGGTGGTCAGCGCGGGCAGGAACGTCGGCAGCATCGCACCGCCGAAGACGAAGTCCAGCGCGTCCCGGGCCAGCCCCGCGTCGTCGCCGAGCAGCACCTCCGCGCCCAGCGTCTCCACGATCTGCCGGACCGTCGGCGCGGACAGCGCCGGCTCGTCGGGCAGCACGTACACCGGCACGTCCAGGCTGCGCCGCAACTGCTCGGTCGCCGCGTCGAGCTGCGCCGGGTCCACCCGGTTGGCGATCATCGCGATCACGTCGCAGCCGAGGTTGGTGTAGGCGTGGTGGGCGTTGCGGACCTCGGCGACCACCGACTCGGCGAGGTGGTCGCGACCGCCGATCACCGGCAGCACCGACGCGCCGCACTCGTTCGCCAGCCGGGCGTTGACCCCCAGCTCGGCGGGCAGGTTCGTGGCGGCGAAGTCCGAGCCGAGGATCAGCACCGTGTCGTAGCTCTCGGCGACCCGCAGATAGCCCTCGACGAGCCGGGCGGTCAGCGCCTCCTGGCCCTGTTCGGCCTGGAGCGCGGCGGCCTCCTCGTATCCCATGCCGAAGACCGTCGCCGGGTCCTGGGCGAGCCGGTAGCGGCCGCGGAGCAGCTCGAAGATCCGGTCGGGGGTGTCATGGACCAGCGGGCGGTAGATCCCGACCCGGTCCACCTGCCGGGTCAGCAGCTCCATTATTCCGAGTTCCACTACCTGGCGGCCGTCGCCACGGCCGATGCCCGTGACATAGACGCTGCGCGTCACCCCTGTGCTCCGTTCCTGCCGTACCTGTGCCGCGGGCCGGTCCCCGGCCCGCGTGGTGTGAATAGGTGCGTACGTGCGTACGTACAGCAGACGCTAACGCGCCAACCGGGCGAATGCCCGACGAGGGCGGGGCATACCGGGGTCGCGTCGGGGGACGGGCGGTGCACTGGGCCGTTCGGGCTCCGCGGCCGGGCGCGGCCCGACGGGTCCGGCGGGGCGGACCGACTGCGCACGTAGGGTGAGGGGGAGCGGAGAGGGAGGGCGGTGCCATGGAGGTCCTGGCCACCGGAGTGCAGCGCGACGAGCGGCCCCTGCTGGAGCGCGCCTTCGCGCCGCGGCACGAGGTCCGCTGCCTGGAGACCGTCCTGACCGCCGACACCCTCCCGCTCGCAGTGGGCTACGAAGCGGTGTCGACCAGCGTCAACGCGGTTCTGGACGGGCCCGCGCTGGAGACGCTGGTGCGCGGCGGCACCCGGCTGATCACCCAGCGCTCCACCGGCTACAACAACATCGACCTCGCGCACGCCGAGCGGCTGGGGCTGACCGTGGCCCGGGTGACCCGCTACTCCCCGTACGCGGTGGCGGAGTTCGCGTGGGCGCTGGCGATGGCGCTCAACCGCCGGATCGTGCGGGCCGCTTCGCGCACCCGCGACTTCGACTTCCGGATGGACGGACTGCTCGGCCGCGACTTCCACGGCCGCACCGCCGGAGTGATCGGCACCGGGCGGATCGGCGCGGCGTTCGCCGCGATCGCCCGCGGCTTCGGTATGCGGCTGCTCGGCTGGGACATCTCGGTCAACCCGCAGTGCCAGGAGATGGGGATGGAGTACGTCGAGCTGGACCGGCTGCTGCGCGAGTCCGATCTGGTCAGCCTGCACGTGCCGCTGATGCCCTCCACCCACCACCTGCTCGGCGTCCGGCGGTTGGCCGAGCTCAAGGACGACGCGATCGTGGTCAACACCAGCCGCGGCGCGCTGATCGACGCCGAGGCGCTGGTGGACACGCTGCGCGAGGGCCGGCTCGGCGGGGTGGGGCTCGACGTGTACGAGGAGGAGGCCGGCGTCTTCTTCTACGACAAGTCGCTCGAGGTGATGACCGACGACACCCTGGCGCGGCTGCTGACCTTCACGCATGTGCTGGTCACCTCGCACCAGGCGTACTTCACGGTGGACGCGGTGGAGGAGATCATCGCGGCGACCGTCCGCAATGTGGACGACTATGTCGTCGGGCGGATCACGGAGTGCACGCTGATCCCGAAGTCCCCGTGACGCCGGGGGCCGCCCGACCCGCCAGGCGGTGCGGACCCGCGCCCGCCCCGCGAACCGCTACCCGTGTCTCCTGGAGAGATCGCCCATGCGAATCGGAGTGCTCACCGCCGGCGGCGACTGCCCCGGCCTCAACGCCGTCATCCGCTCGGTCGTGCATCGCGCGCTGACCGGCCACGCGGACGAGGTGATCGGCTTCGAGGACGGCTTCGTCGGCCTGCTGGAGGGCCGTTTCCGTGAGCTCGACCTCAACTCCGTCAGCGGCATCCTGGCCCGCGGCGGCACCATCCTCGGCTCGGCCCGGCTGGAGCGCGCCCGGCTGCGCGAGGCCGCCGACAACGCCGACGAACTGTGCGCCGAGTACGGCATCGACGTGCTGATCCCGATCGGCGGCGAGGGCACTTTGACCGCCGCCCGGATGCTCTCCGACGCCGGGATGCCGGTGGTCGGGGTGCCCAAGACGATCGACAACGACATCAACGGCACCGACCGCACCTTCGGCTTCGACACCGCCGTCACCGTCGCCTCCGAGGCGATCGACCGGCTGCAGACCACCGCCGAGTCGCACCAACGGGTCATGGTGGTCGAGGTGATGGGCCGGCACGCGGGCTGGATCGCCCTGGAGGCGGGCATGGCCAGCGGCGCGCACGGCATCTGCGTGCCCGAGCGGCCCTTCGACCCGGCCGACCTGGTGGGCATGGTCGAGAAGCGCTTCGCCCGCGGGAAGAAGTTCGCGGTGGTCTGCGTCGCGGAGGGCGCGCACCCGGCGAAGGACACCATGGACTACGACGTCGGCGCGATCGACAAGTACGGCCACGAGCGCTTCACCGGCATCGGCACTACCCTGGCCGGCGAGTTGGAGACCCGGCTGGGCAAGGAGGCCCGCCCGGTCATCCTCGGCCACATCCAGCGCGGCGGTGTCCCCACCCCGTACGACAGGGTGCTGGCCACCCGCTTCGGCTGGCACGCGGTCGAGGCCGCGCACGCCGGTTCGTTCGGCCACATGACCGCGCTGCACGGCACCCGGATCGTGATGGTGCCGCTGGCCGACGCCATCACCCACCTCAAGACCGTTCCCGAGGACCGGATGGAAGAGGCCGAATCGGTGTACTGACCGCCGGGGCCGTTCACTTGAGGCCCGCTACCCGAGTCCGTCGTCCGCGGACCTTCACGCGCCGGTCAAGTCCCGTACAACTCTTCGCCACGTTCGGCAGTCTCCCATGCAAAGCACTGTTCAAGCGGTGCGTGGAGGGGAATTGCCGTGCTGAAGGCCAGTATTGTCGTACCCGTTTACAACGCCGGAGAGTACATAGACCGTTGCGCTCCGTCGCTGACCGGGCAGACCATTGGGCCGGACGCCTATGAGGTCATTTACGTCGACGACGGTTCCACCGATGACTCGGCAAAGCGGCTGGCCCGGTTGGCCGAGGAGTTCACGCACGTCAGAGTGCATGAGCAGGAGAACTCCGGCTGGCCGGGAAAACCCCGCAACGTGGGGATCAGGCTGGCCCGGGGCGCGTATGTGCACTTCGTCGACCAGGACGACGAACTCGCCCCCGACGCACTGGAACGGCTGCACGCGCTCGCGGTGCGCAACGGCTCCGACATCGTGTTCGGAAAGGCGCACGGCGAGATGCAGGGGCCCGGGAACATCTTCCGGCACACCCGGGAGCGCTGCTCGGTCCAGGACACCGAACTCTTCGAGACGCTCACCCCGCACAAGATGTTCCGCCGCGACTTCCTGCTGGAACACGGCATCGAATTCCCCGAGGGCCGGGTCCGGTTGGAGGACCAGCTCTTCCTCGCCCGCGCCTACCCGCTGGCCAGGACCGTCTCCATCCTCGGCGACCGCCCCGTCTACCACTGGCAGCGGCGCGGCGACGGCGGCAACAACAGCAGCCGGCCGCCCAGCCCCGAGGACTACTACGGGCACCTGCGCAACGTGGTGCGCGCGGTCAAGGAGCGCTCCGAGCCCGGCGAGGTCCAGGACCGCATGCTGCGCCGCAACTACCGGGTGGAGATCCTCCGTCCGGTCACCGAGCCCCGGGTGCTCCAGCGCACCGGCAAGCAACTGGAGCGCCACTTCCGGATCGTCCGCGACCTGGCCCGCGAGGAGTTCCCGCCCGGTGTCGCCGCCGGACTGCCCGGCATCGCGGGGCTGCGGGCCCACCTGCTGGAGCAGGGCAACCTCGACGGGCTGGTCGCACTCGGCCGCCGTTCCCAGGACATCCGGCTGCGCGTCGAGGTCGGCGCCGCGCGCTGGCACGGCGGCCGGCTCACGCTGCCGCTGCGGGTCTGGCTGGCGCACGCCGACGGCAGCCCGGTCACCCTCGCCCGGCAGGCCGACGGCCGCCTCCTGCTCGACCCCGGGCTGCTGGCCGACATACCCGGCCAGGACACGTGGGAGGTCAAGGACCCCTTCGCGTACGCGCACGGCGAGGTGCTGGTCAAGGACCCCCGGCGGACCCTGTACTGGTACCCGGAGAACGACCTGCGCCCGCGGCTGGAGGACGTCGGGGACGGCCGCTGCCACGTCGTACTCGCCGCCGACACCGTCATCGACCCGCTCACCCTCGCCGGCGGCGGCCCCCTGGACCCCGGGCGCTACGAACTGTGGCTGGACGTCCAGTCGCTGGGCGTGGGCCGCCGCCCGCGGGTGACCCTCCCCGCGAGCGCCCGCAGCGCCGGCCACCCCGGTCGGCACGCCGCCCGCCTCGCCGTCGTCGGCACCCCGCCGCGCATGGTCGTGGCCGGCTGGAACGGCCCGGGCGGCCAGCTCCAACTGCGCGTCTCCCCGCCGCAGAAGACCTCCCTGCGGCGCGCCGTCCTGATGCGGGCAGCCGCCGACGAGCGGCTGCGTTCCCCCGCGAAGGCCGTCTTCCGCCGACTGCCGCCGTCCGCCCGCGCCCACCTGCGCCGCACGCTGCGACCCGACGTCTGACCCGCGGGCGGCCGGCGCGGCGCGGCCGGCTCAGTCGATGGCCGGCCGCAGCCAGAGCGTGGCGAGCGGGGGGACGGTGACCGCGATGCTGTGACGGCGGCCGTGCCAGGGGGACGGCTCGCTCTTGAGCTGCCCCTCGATCCGCACGCCGCTGCCGCCGTAGCGGGCCTCGTCGGTGTTGAGCACCTGGGTCCAGACGCCTTCGGGGCAGCCGAGCCGGTAGTCCTGGCGCACCACCGGGGAGAAGTTGCTGACGCACATCAGCGGGCGCCCCGCGGTGTCGTACCGCAGGAAGGACAGCGTGTTGTCCTCGGCGGCGCCGCCGTCGATCCACTCGAAGCCGCCCGGGTCGGTGTCGCGCTGCCACAGCGCGGGCGTCGCGGTGTAGACCGCGTTGAGGTCGCGCACCAGGTCGCGCACCCCGCGATGGTCGCCGGCCGCGGAGTAGGTCTCGTCCAGCAGCCACCAGTCCGGGCCGCTTTCGTGCGACCACTCCGCGCCCTGGGCGAACTCCTGCCCCATGAACAGCAGTTGCTTGCCCGGATGGGCCCACATGTAGCCGAGGTAGGCGCGGTGGTCGGCCCGCCGCTGCCACCAGTCGCCCGGCATCTTCTCGACCAACGCCCGCTTGCCGTGCACCACTTCGTCGTGCGAGATGGGCAGCACGTAGTTCTCGCTGTAGGCGTACACCATCGAGAACGTCATCTCGTCGTGGTGGTACTTGCGGTGCACCGGCTCGTGCGCGACGTACTCCAGTGTGTCGTGCATCCAGCCCATGTTCCACTTCAGGCCGAAGCCGAGGCCGCCGAAGCCGGTCGGGCCGACCTGGTGGGTGGGGCGGGTGACGCCGTCCCACGCGGTGGACTCCTCGGCGATGGTGACCGCGCCGGGGCAGCGCCGGTAGACCGTGGCGTTCATCTCCTGGAGGAAGGCCACCGCGTCCAGGTTCTCCCGGCCGCCGTACACGTTGGGCAGCCAGTCGCCGCCCTCCCGGGAGTAGTCGAGGTAGAGCATCGAGGCGACCGCGTCGACCCGCAGGCCGTCGATGTGGAACTCCTCGCACCAGTACACCGCGTTGGCCACCAGGAAGTTGCGGACCTCGGTGCGGCCGAAGTCGAACTCCAGGGTGCCCCAGTCGGGGTGCTCGGCACGGCGCGGGTCGGCCGGTTCGTACAGCGGCTCGCCGTCGAACCGGGCCAGCGCCCATTCGTCCTTCGGGAAGTGCGCCGGCACCCAGTCCATGATCACGCCGATGCCGGCCCGGTGCAGCGCGTCCACCAGGTACCGGAAGTCGTCCGGCGAACCCAGCCGCGAGGTCGGGGCGTAGTAGGAGGTGACCTGGTAGCCCCACGAGCCGCCGAAGGGGTGCTCGGCGACCGGCATCAACTCCACGTGGGTGAAGCCGAGTTCCTGCACGTAGCCGGGCAACTGCTCGGCCAGGCCGCGGTAGTCCAGGCCCGGCCGCCAGGAGGACAGGTGCACCTCGTACACCGACAGCGGGGCGCGGTGCACCGGGATGTCCGCGCGGTGCGCCATCCACTCCGCGTCGTCCCAGTCGTACGCCGACCGCGTGACGATCGACGCGGTGGCCGGGGGCAGTTCGGTGGCGCGGGCCATCGGGTCGGCCTTCATGCCGCGCGAGCCGTCCGGCCGGGTGATCTCGTACTTGTAGGCGGTGCCGGCACCGATCCCCGGCACGAACAGCTCCCACACACCCGAGGAGCCGAGCGAGCGCATCGGCAGCCCGGTGCCGTCCCAGAAGTTGAAGTCCGCGGCCAGCCGCACCCCGCGCGCGTTCGGTGCCCACACCGCGAACCGGGTGCCGCTCACCCCGCCGTGCGTCATCGGCTCCGAGCCCAGCGCCTTCCACAGTTGCTCGTGCCGGCCTTCACCGATCAGGTGCAGGTCCAACTCGCCGAGCGAGGGCAGGAACCGGTACGGGTCGTCGACCACCTGCTCGCCCGCGTCGTACGTCACCGCCAGCCGGTACTCCGCGGGCACGTCCGCGAGGGGTAGGACCGCCGAGAACAACCCGTCGCCCTCCGGCGCCAGTTCGGTCCGCTCCCCGTCCACGACCACCGCCACGGATCGGGCGAACGGGCGCAGCGCCCGTACCCGCACGCCGTCGTCCGTGCGGTGCGCGCCGAGCAGCCCGTGCGGGTCGTGGTGTGCGCCGTTGACCAGCCGCCACTTCTCGTCAGGGCCGAGCCCGGAGCCGTCGTCGGCAGCGGCGCCCTTGCGTTCCGGGGTAGCCGGCACCGTCCCGGTGGGTCGGTTCTGTTCGTTCCGGACCACCTCCCCGGTGGGGGGTTGCTCGCGCAGTTCCCCGCGCCCCTTTGGGGCGCCGTTGTGCTCCGAGGTGGGCCCGGAAGATCCCGTCCCGGTGGAGTGGTTCTGTTTGTTCCGGACCACCTGCCCGGTGGGGGGTTGCTCGCGCAGTTC